>NZ_RCNW01000490.1:0-23411 GCF_004307605.1 Pseudomonas sp. Sample_24 | reverse complement strand
GAGGATCATGGGCACCAGTTAAACCACTACCTAATCCCGCCACAAGCGGAAGGATGAAAACCATGGAACGTACACTCAGTTCCGAACTGTTCTTCGAAGACACTGCTGCAAAAACCCAGGCTTCCATGCCTCTGCGCGTTATCGCCAACCTGATGCTGTGGCAGCGCCGCATCTCCAGCCGCCATCAACTGGCTCGTCTGGATTCGCGTCTGCTGGCTGATGCCGGGATTAGCGAAGCACAACGCTACGAAGAGCTGAGCAAGCCGTTCTGGCGCTAAGTTAGCGTCGCTGGCCCTGACCTGATGGTCCATCGCCAGCAACCCGAATTGAAAAAACGAAACCCGTCGTGGGAAACCACGACGGGTTTCGTCGTTTTGGAGCCAGAATTTCGGCCATCTGATTCAAATAGGTACAGTTTTAAGTATTGATATTCTAACCAGTACAGTTTTGGCATTTCATGTCTTCAGAGAACCTGATCAGCGTCACGCAAATCAGCCAATATCCCCGGCCCGAACAAACGACACTGTGCGAATCGTTGCGCACAGGCCTAATATCAAACCAATAAGTGGCGAATGCCAAGCGTCTGGCGTCAGACTCCGCACAGAGCGCCACCTTAAAATTGCCCATCAAAAGGAGTTACACCATGTCCCGTCTTCGTCTGCTTAGCGCTGCAGCCCTGCTTGCCGTGGCTGCCAATTCCCACGCCACCAGCTTCATCGTGACCACCGATGCCGTCGTTGGTGCACTCAAGGCCACATCGGACGCGACATCCGACGTCACGTCTTCTTTTAGAGACGACAAAATTGTACTCGCGGCCCGTGACGACGCTGCCAGCTTCGTTGCCAGTGAAGGCGCCATCCGTGGCGTAAAACTGGAAAGCGCTCTCGACCACATTCGCCATCAGGCGCCACAACTCAACGCGACAGACGCACAACTGGCACAGGCGATCCTGACGATCTAAGCGACTGCTTTGAAGAGGGACACGTCAGACGTGTCCCGATATTTCGACGCTGGCTCTAGACCGGGCCTTGCGCTAGCCTTGAGACTCACTTTCAACTGTCGAGTCTCATGCGTTTTTTTTCATATCTGTTAATCCCTACACTGTTTTTTGCGGCCAGCTACTCAGGCGCGGCCCAGGCTTTCGATGCCTTCAACCTGTCCACGCAAGGCACCGTAGCCAGCGGTTACGCCACAAGCATGGTGACCTCCGCGCCCTTCGACCATAAACTGCTGCTCGCCGCCCGGGATGATGCCGCGGCGTTCATCGCCAGTGATGGCCAACTCAGAGGCGCACAACTGGAATCGGCCCTGTCTTACCTGCGCCGGACCCAGCCAAAACTTCATGCAAGCGACCTTGAACTGGCACAGGCAATTCTCGTCCAATAGTTATCCCAAGTTTCTCCGGAGTCGTTCCATGCGTAACCCGCTGATTGCCGCCACCCTCGGCCTGCTGTTGTTGGCCGATGTGGCACAGGCCCATACCCTGGTTGCCACCAGTAACATCCTTATCCGCGCGACCCAGCGCACACTCGATTTCACGTCTGATACAACAACGTCCATTCGCGACTCGAAAATCGTCCGCGAAGCTCAAGACGATGCCGCCAGCTTTGTCGCCAGTAACGGAGACATCCGTGGTGCGCACCTGGAATCGGCTTTCAGTTTGTTGCGCACCCGCGTTCCGGAAGCCCGAGACGCCAGTGATCAGGATCTCGCTGAAGCCATCCTCGCACTGTGAGGTCTCCAGTCACCTGGCTGTTGGCCGGGGTCATGTTGCTGCTCGGCAACATGGCCCACGCCGACCTCGAACTGCATCTCAAGACCGAAGGCCTGAGCCCCGCACAGCAGCAGGCCAGCCAGGCATTGCTGGATGAAGCCATGCAGGCATTGCCGCCGCATTTCATCAAGCAACTCGACCGTCGAATTGACGTCGGCTGGACCGATGACATGCCCGCCAACGCCTACGGCCAGGCGTCCCCGGTGTCTGAGCTCGATTTGAACCGCAATCTGCTGGCCAGCCTCACCGATGGCAGCGCAGCCACCAAGAAGACCTATCGTCCTCACGGCACAGTGCGTCGGGAAATGCTGGCCACGGTTCTGCACGAACTGACCCACATTTATGATCGCTCGCGTTTGTGGCCACAGGCGCAGCGTTCGCTGATTCAGCGCTGTACCCGCCAGGACAGCAGCGCAGGGCTGGTCGGTATTCCAGATGAATGCCGAGGCCAGTCTGGCCGCCGCTTTACCCTCAGCGACGATCCGCGCTTGCTTGATCTCGCCGGTTGGCCGCAATACGTGGGTCGTCGTGGTGAGCGTGAACAGCACAACCGCCAGATTGCCCGCAGCCCGGACATCTACGAGACCAGCAGCCCAAAGGAATTCGTCGCGGTCAACATGGAGTATTTCCTGCTTGACCCGAGTTATGCCTGCCGTCGTCCGGCGCTGTACCGCTATTACAAAGAGCACTTTGGATGGGCACCCACCGCCAAGAGCGACTGCGGTAAAACCTTCGCTTTCCTGAATGCCGGCAATGATTTTGCCAAAACCCCGCTGGGCCAGGTCGATCCAGAGCGAGTTTATGCCGTCGACTATTTGCTGGCCGAGGCTAACCAGAACTGGGTCAGTCGATGGGGCCACAGCATGTTGCGCCTGGTGATCTGCGCACCGGGACGCCCACGCGGGCCGGATTGTCGGTTGGATCTGGACCAGCATCTGGTGCTGTCATATCGGGCCTTTGTCGGCGACGTGCAGCTGTCGAGCTGGGACGGTCTGGTGGGTAAATATCCGTCACGTCTGTTTGTATTACCGCTGGCTCAAGTCATTGACGAGTACACCAAGACTGAATTGCGCAGCCTGGCATCCGTACCGCTGGACCTTTCGCGCAGCGAGATCGAAGGTGTGGTTGAGCGCGCCGCCGAGATGCACTGGAGTTACGACGGCAACTACTTTTTCCTCTCCAACAATTGCGCCGTAGAGGAGCTGAAGTTACTGCGCAGTGGCACTAACAATTCAAAACTGGTTGCTCTGGACAACATCATGCCCAACGGCCTGCTGGAAGTGCTGAAAGGGCGCGGGCTGGCGGACACCAGTGTGCTGGACGATCCCCGCGAAGCACTGCGCCTGGGCTATCGGTTCGACTCGTTCCGGGATCGCTATCAAGCGATGTTTGATGTGCTGAAAAAAAGCCTGCCGGTCAAACAGGAAACCGTCGAAGACTGGCTGGACTTGAAGGCCGAAGAGCGCCGCACGTGGTTCGAACAGGCAGATCTGCGCACCAGCGCGGCCCTTCTGTTGCTCGAGCAAGCAAGCTTCCGGCGCCAGTTGTTGCTGGCTCAGGACGAAGTCAAACAGCGTTACCTGGGCGCTCGAGAATTGAAAAACGGCGGGATGGACAAGGCTAATGCAACGCTGAGGCAGATTCTCGATAACAGCGGCTTCCTCAGTCGACCGGCCGAATTGCTCGGCAGCGGAGGATACGGCTTGCCGCAGCCGAATGAATGGCAGCGCCTGGAGTCGGAAAGCAGCCTGCGGCAAAAGCAGCTTCAAGCCTTGACCGGGGATCTGGACAAGGAAGTACGGGCGCTGCTCGAACCGTCCCGAGCAGCCGAAATGGCTGCCAACGAGGCCAACGTGAAACAAATTGGCGAGCATCTGCGTAAATTGCACAAGGCGTCGGGTGGGCTGGAGTTGCCTTGATATAGGCCTTCCCCCTCCCCTGACGCGCAACAAAAAAAGGCTTCAGAACCGAGTTCTGAAGCCTTTTTGTTGATTCCCGTACGTCGGGGAAATCACCCTCAGCTGACGCGTGCCTGGCGCACGCCGTCGGCCAGCGCCGAGCACAGGCTCAATACACCATCGATTGCCTGGTCCGGCGTAGTGGCATTGGCGATGTGATCGATCAACGCCGACCCCACCACCACACCATCGGCCAGACGCGCGATGGCCGCCGCTTGTTCTGGTGTGCGAATGCCAAAACCGATACTGATCGGCAGATCGGTATGACGGCGCAGGCGAGCGACCGCTTCTTCGACATGTTCCAGCGTTGCGGCGCCAGCACCGGTCACACCGGCCACGGACACGTAGTACACGAAGCCGGAGCTGCCATTGAGCACCGTTGGCAAACGCACGTCATCGGTGGTCGGCGTGGTCAGGCGGATGAAGTCGATGCCGGCAGCCTGCGCCGGGTCGCACAGTTCGCCGTTATGCTCAGGCGGCATGTCGACCACGATCAAGCCATCGACGCCGGCCTCTTTCGCTTCGGCGATGAAACGTGGCACGCCGTACATGTGGATGGGGTTGAAGTAGCCCATCAGCACCAGCGGGGTTTCGTTGTTGTCCTTGCGGAATTCACGAACCATTTCCAGGGTTTTCGCCAGGTTCTGCCTGGCACCCAGGGCACGGATGTTGGCGAGCTGGATCGCTGGGCCGTCGGCCATCGGATCGGTGAAGGGCATGCCCAGTTCGATCACGTCAGCGCCGGCTGCCGGCAAGCCTTTGAGGATGGCCAACGAGGTGTCGTAGCTCGGGTCGCCAGCGGTGACGAAGGTCACCAGCGCGGCACGGTTCTGTTCCTTGAGTTCGGCAAAACGTGTTTGCAGGCGGCTCATCAGTGTTTCTCCTGCTTCGATTGTTCCATGTGGTGCATCACGGTTTGCATGTCTTTGTCGCCACGGCCGGACAGGTTGACGACCATCAGGTGATCCTTCGGCAGGTTCGGGGCGCGCTTGAACACTTCAGCCAGGGCATGGGCGCTTTCCAGGGCAGGAATGATCCCTTCCAGACGGCAGCATTGATGGAACGCCGCAAGGGCTTCGTCATCAGTCACCGAGGTGTACTGAACGCGGCCGATGTCATGCAACCAGGCGTGTTCCGGACCAATACCCGGATAGTCGAGGCCGGCGGAAATCGAGTGGGCATCGATGATCTGGCCATCTTCGTCCTGCAGCAGGAACGTGCGGTTACCGTGCAGCACACCCGGTACGCCGCCATTGAGACTGGCCGCGTGCTTGCCGGTTTCGATACCGTAACCGGCGGCTTCAACGCCGATGATTTCAACGCTCTTGTCGTCGAGGAACGGATGGAACAAGCCCATGGCGTTGGAGCCGCCGCCGATGCACGCCACCAGGCTGTCCGGCAGACGGCCTTCCTGGGCTTGCAGTTGATCACGGGTTTCCTTGCCGATGACGGCCTGGAAGTCGCGAACCATCGCTGGATACGGGTGCGGACCGGCTACGGTGCCGATCAGGTAGAAGGTGCTGTCGACGTTGGTCACCCAGTCACGCAAGGCTTCGTTCATCGCGTCCTTGAGAGTGCCGGTGCCGGCCACGACTGGAATCACCTCGGCGCCCAGCAGCTTCATGCGAAATACGTTGGCCTGCTGACGTTCGATGTCAGTGGTACCCATGTAGATCACGCAATCGAGACCAAAACGCGCGGCCACGGTGGCAGTCGCCACACCATGCATGCCAGCGCCGGTTTCGGCGATGATGCGTTTCTTGCCCATGCGCCGCGCCAGCAGGATCTGGCCGATGCAATTGTTGATCTTGTGCGCGCCGGTGTGGTTCAGCTCTTCACGCTTGAGGTAAATCTTCGCACCGCCGCAGAACTCGGTCAGGCGTTCGGCGAAATACAGAGGACTTGGACGACCGACGTAATCGCGCTGGAAGTAGGCCAATTCTTCTTTGAATGCCGGATCTTCCTTGGCCGCTTCGTATTCGCGGGCCAGATCAAGGATCAACGGCATCAGGGTTTCGGCAACGTAACGGCCGCCGAACGCGCCAAACAGGCCGTTGGCATCAGGGCCGTTGCGCAAATTGGTCTGGGTCATTTGGGCGCTCCAGTTGAATGCGTGAATGGGGCATAAAGAGACAGTGGGGTCCACTCTACCCCTGACGTCCTCGACTGAAAACCGATAAGATCGCCATAACCTGTCAGGAAAACTCACAGATAAAATGAGCCACGACCTCCCCCCGCTCAATGCCCTGCGCGCCTTCGAGGCAACTGCCCGGCTGAACAGTGTCAGTCAGGCAGCGGAGCAGTTGCACGTAACTCACGGCGCAGTCAGCCGTCAGCTCAAGGTGCTGGAAGAACACCTCGGCGTCAGCCTTTTCGTCAAGGATGGCCGCGGCCTTAAACTCACAGATGCCGGAATGCGGCTACGCGACGCCAGTGCTGAAGCTTTCGAACGCTTGCGTACGGTTTGCGCCGAGCTCACGCAAAGCACGGCGGATGCGCCATTTGTGCTGGGTTGTTCGGGGAGCCTCCTGGCACGCTGGTTCATTCCGCGCCTGGGTCGATTGAATGCCGACTTGCCTGACCTGCGTTTGCACCTGTCTGCCGGGGAAGGCGATCTCGATCCGCGTCGCCCGGGCCTGGATGCCTTGCTGGTTTTTGCCGAGCCGCCCTGGCCTGCGGACATGCAGGTCTTTGAACTGACCAGCGAGCGGATCGGCCCGGTCATGAGCCCGCGGTTCGCCGGCTTCGAGCGCCTGAAAACGGCACCGCCCAGCGCGTTGCTCAATGAATCGTTGCTGCACACCACTTCCCGGCCGCAGGCCTGGCCCAGCTGGGTGCAACAAAGCGGCCTCGACGCCAAGGCGTTGAAGTACGGACAGGGTTTCGAACATTTGTATTACTTGCTGGAAGCGGCCGTGGCCGGGCTGGGTGTGGCGATTGCCCCGGAGCCGCTGGTGGCTGAAGATTTGAAGGCCGGCCGTTTGGTAGCGCCATGGGGTTTCAGCGAAACCCCGGCACATCTGGCGCTGTGGCTACCCAAGCGCGCCGCGGACGGGCGCGCCCGGCAACTGGCGCATTGGCTCAAGAATGAGTTGCGCCAGACGGATCAGTCACCGCGTTTGCATAGCAAGTAAGCCGCCAACAGGCCCAGTGCACCGACGGCAACACCCGCTGTAGTCCAAGGGTGTTCCTGGGCGTAGTCCCGGGTTGCAATACCTGTCTCACGGGTTTTGACCTTGACCTCTTCATAGGCATCGGCGAGCAGATGGCGCGAATGCCGCAATGCGTTCTCGGCGTTGCCTTTGAGCACCTTGAGGGTTTTACGCGACTCGTCCGAGGCGTCTTCCTTCAGGTTTTCCAAGGATTTGAGCAGACTCTCGATCTCCGCTTCCATGCTTTGCAATGAGGCTTTACGTAACGAGCTGTTGGCCATGGTGGCTCTCCTGCATTGTTGATGAGTGGCGTGTGTTGGTTGGGACTTCAGCGGTTCGAGAAAGTGCAGTAAATCTGAACTTCCATGTCGGATCGAGCGACAGAAGTAAGACACAAATTCACTGCTAGGCTGTACTTCACACCCAAAAGGAGAACCCCATGTCTGACCATCACACCTACAAGAAAGTCGAATTGGTTGGCTCGTCCACGAGCAGTATTGAAGATGCGATCAACAACGCCCTGGCTGAAGCGGCCAAAAGCATCAAACACATGGAATGGTTTGAAGTGACCGAAACCCGTGGGCATATCCAGGACGGCAAGGCTGCACACTTTCAGGTGACGCTGAAAGTCGGATTCCGGATTGCCAGCAGCTGAGGGTCGACCCGTCTTCTGAACTTGCGCGCTGGCCGATTGCCATAGGGAATGGCAAAGCGCTACATAAGTGCGTCCAGCCGACGCTGGGCGCCCCTTTGAACCGACCGGGGATGCGACTGATGAAGAAGTTTATTTTGGCAATTGGATTATTGAGCCTTGCAGGCACCGTGTTCGCCGCCGGTAAGTCATGCGAAGAGCTCAAAGCGGAAATCGCCGCAAAACTGGATGCCAAGGGCGTTTCCGGGTATTCGCTGGAAATTGTCGATAAAGGCACCGAGGCCGGCGGGCAAGTGGTCGGCACCTGTGAAAGCGGTACCAAGGTCATTGTCTACAAAAAATAGCCTGATTCCTTCAGACAATAAAAAGCCGACGCAAAACGTCGGCTTTTTACGCCTGCCTGAAGATCAGCCTTTCATGACTTGCGCCAACAATTCGTAGGAATGCAGACGATCGGAATGTTCATACAGGTCGCAGGTAAAGATCAACTCATCGGCCTGAGTCTGTTCGATCAACACTTCCAGTCTGGCGCGGATTTTCTCCGGGCCGCCGATCATTGCCAGACCGAGGAAATCGCTCACCGCTTCTCGCTCATGGGGCAGCCACAGGCCATCCATGGTTTTCACCGGTGGGCGCTGGACCAGGCTCTGGCCTCGCATCAGGGCGAGAATCCGCTGGAACACCGAGGTGGCCAGATAGTCAGCCTGTTCATCGGTGTCAGCCGCCACCAGCGGCACGCCGAGCATCACGTAGGGCTTGTCCAGGACCGCGGAAGGTGTGAAGTGATTGCGGTAGACGCGAATCGCCTCGTGCATGAAGCGCGGTGCGAAATGTGACGCAAAGGCGTAAGGCAATCCTCTTTCGCCCGCCAGTTGCGCACTGAACAGGCTGGACCCCAGCAGCCAGATCGGAACATTCGTACCGGTGCCCGGCATCGCGATGACGCGCTGGTCCGGCGTGCGAGGGCCGAGGTAACGCACCAGTTCCGCAACATCTTCCGGAAAATCATCGGCACTGCCGGAACGTTCACGACGCAGGGCGCGGGCGGTCATCTGATCCGAGCCCGGCGCACGCCCGAGGCCAAGGTCGATCCGCCCTGGATAAAGGCTTTCCAAGGTGCCGAATTGTTCAGCAATCACCAATGGCGCGTGGTTGGGCAGCATCACCCCACCCGAACCGACACGGATGGTCGATGTGCCCCCCGCCAGATAACCCAACAGCACCGAGGTCGCGGAACTGGCAATGCCATCCATGTTGTGATGTTCGGCGACCCAAAAACGGTGGTAGCCGAATTTTTCCACATGTTGCGCCAGGTCCAGCGAATTGCGCAGCGATTGCGCTGCGCTGCCGTTTTCCCGCACGGGCACCAGATCGAGGGTCGAGAACTTGATATCGGACAGTCGTTTCATAAACCTGCTACTCCAATTGAGGGCGCAGGTTTTTCTCGCGAACGAAAACCTGCCGAATCCAAAAGCGTGTTTCATGCAATGAGGGCATATACCCGAGTTTCAATAGCACGGGGAAAATTCGTACAAAAAAAGCGGACAGATCAGATGAGATGAACTTTGCGCCAAGGTCTATCCTCAGAACCCTGACGAACCAAACCAAATAGGCACGACGCTTCGTGCCGAATCCTGGAGGAGACAAGCATGGCGATCATCAAGAAAGCATCAGCCCATTGGGAAGGTGATCTGAAAACCGGCATCGGCTCGATTTCCACGGAAACCGGTGTACTTCGGGAAGCGCCCTACGGCTTCAAGGCGCGCTTCGAAGGCGGCAAGGGCACCAACCCTGAAGAGCTGATCGGCGCCGCCCACGCGGGTTGTTTTTCCATGGCATTTTCCATGATCCTCGGCGACGCGGGCCTCAAGGCTGACAGTATTGATACCAATGCCGAAGTCACGCTGGACCAGGTGGATGGCGGTTTTGCGATCACGGCCGTGAAACTGATCCTCAAAGCGAAAATTCCCGGCGCCAGCCAGGCGCAGTTCGAAGAGCTGAGCAACAAGGCCAAGGAAGGATGCCCGGTTTCCAAAGTGCTGAATGCCAGGATCACCCTGGAAGCCACGCTGGTCAGTTGAACACTGATTAAAGATCGCAGCCTCAGGCAGCCCCTACAGGGTCAACGTGAATCTGTGGAGCTGCCGAAGGCTGCGATCTTTTTTGCCTTGAAACAAACAAGGCTTGCAAAACTGTGGTCGAATTAATGACAGCAGCCCAAACGCACGGATATGCGTGCTGCCTCAAAAGGAGCTTCAACCATGAAACGTTTTGCCTTGGCCGTTATCTGTTGCGCGTTGGCCACATCGGCCTTTGCCGCACCCAAGCCCTGTGAAGAACTCAAGGCCGAAATCGAAGCCAAGATCCAGGCAAGTGGCGTTACGTCCTACACCCTGGAGATCGTGGCCAACGACGAAGTGCACGATCAGAACATGGTCGTAGGCTCATGCGAGAACGGCACCAAGAAAATCATTTACCAGAAGAACGATCGCTGACCGACCCTACGGAACACAGTTGATCTGGCGTTCTTCGGCAACGATTTCATGTTTGGCGTTATACAGGCGTGCTTGCGGGGTGAACGCCATGGAGCGGGCCTGAAGCAGGTAACGCTGACCGGCTTCGAAATGATCGTACTTGATGATCATGTAGCACAGCCGTTCCGTGCCACCATCCATTAGGTCCGAACTTCCACCCGGCACTTCGAAATCGAAGCGAACAGTCAACTCATGACTACCCGGGGTGACCTGGAAAAAACGTCCATCACGCAATCGCTGGTTGTCCAGACGCTCGGCCATCAACAATTTGTCGTTGGGAAATGGCGTAGAGAAATCGACCCACGCCATTTGCGGATTAGCTGCCGGCATCGGTGTCGAACAACCGGCCACCGCACTTGCGGTCAGTAACAGCAATAACCTGCGCATGATGAATATCCCGATGTCTGGATACTCAGGATAGCGCTGATCAGGTGCGTTGGCAGCCAGCCGGTGTGCCTTGACCGATGACTTTTCGCTGCTGATCGTAAAGTTTGGCCCACGGGCGGAAGCCAATGTTCCCCGCTTGCAGTTGATAGCGCTCACCGGCATTGAAACCGCTGAATTTCACGTTCATCTGACAATCACGCCACAGCGGCTCGGCATCGGGGCCGATGTTGGTGGGCTGCACCGGAAACTGATAGCGAACCGTCAACTCATGACTGCCCGGCTGCACCTCGAAGTAACGCTTGTCGGTGGCCGCCTTGTTGTCCACCTCCATCGCCAGCAGTGCCGTGTCTTCCTGATGCGACTCCAGATCGATCCATGCCTGCGTCGGATCATGGTGAGGTAACCCGAACCCGGCACAACCGGCCAGCATCAGCAGGCCTCCCGTCAGCATCAACTTGCGCATAGCGGAGCTCCAGTCAAGCGGGATAGTCTTGCGAGCAGACTCTCCAGAGATTTTTATTTTGATCAGGCCGCGTCCAAGCCTTGGGTTACTTGATCGCGTTTTACGCGTTTTGTTTCCGGGTGCGTTATTTTTGTTGCTCAACGGTTGTTCCAGCATCAGTTACTACAGCCAACTGGCCAGCGGTCAGATGCAGTTGCTGCGGGCACGGGAGCCGGTTTCCAGTGTCATTGCCGACTCTCAGCGAGATCAGAAACTGCGTGCGCATCTGGCCGAATCGCAAAAGGCCCGGACGTTCGCCAGCCGACAGTTGCACCTGCCGGATAACCAGAGTTACCGCTTGTACGCTGACATTGGTCGCCCTTATGTAGTCTGGAACGTATTTGCCACGCCGGAATTTTCCCTGAAACCGCAAAATCACTGCTTCCCGATTGCCGGGTGCGTGGCGTATCGCGGCTATTACAGCCAGAGTGCCGCTCGCGGTGAGGCGGCGTTGCAGCGCCTGCAAGGCCTGGACGTATCCATCGGCGGCGTCGAGGCGTACTCGACACTGGGCTGGTTCAATGATCCGATCATGAGTTCGATGATGGGCTGGGGCGACGAACGCCTGGCCACGCTGATCTTTCACGAACTGGCGCATCAACGCGTGTACGTGAAGGACGACACGGAGTTCAACGAGTCATTCGCCACCTTCGTCGAACAGGAGGGCACCCGCCAATGGCGTGCCTACCGTCGCCTGCCGCCTGAAAGCGGAGCGCAGGCACGGCAACGGGCTCAATTCATTGAGCTGGTTCTGGACACCCGCAGCCGCCTTGAAAACCTGTACGCCCAGCACTTGCCGCCGGAGCAAATGCGTCAGCGCAAAGCGGCGGAGTTCGAACGCATGCGCGACGAGTACCGCCAATTGCGCGACAGCCAATGGGCCGGGGATAAACGCTATGACGCATGGATCAATGCCCCGATGAACAACGCGCGGCTGTTGCCGTTTGGGCTCTATGACCAGTGGGTGCGGGCGTTTGCAGCGTTATTCAAGCAGGCGGGTGGGGATTGGGTGGCGTTTTATATGGCGGCGGAAGAGCTGGGGGCGTTGCCGCTGGAAAAACGTAAAGCGGCGTTGAAAACATTGGCGGGCTCAAAAATCTCTGGAGGTTGAACCGACGTCATCGCGGGCAAGCCTTGCTCCTACGAATTTGCGTCGAGTGAAAAATCCATGAACGACAACAACTCTGTAGGAGCAAGGCTTGCCCGCGATGGCGACTTCATTAGCCGCGCAAAAACGCCTGGTGCATCTCGTCCAGCGTTTCAAAATGATAGGCCGGCGCTTCAGCGCTCAGCTCTTCCCGACTGCCAAATCCGTACCCCACCGCCGCGGCGTCCAGGCCATTGCTGCGTGCGCCAATCAGGTCGTGCTTGCGGTCGCCGATCATCAGCGTATTGGCCGGGTCCAGGCCTTCCTCGGCTACCAAGTGCGCGATCAGCTCGACCTTATTGGTCCGGGTGCCATCGAGCTCACTGCCGTAAATCACTTTGAAATGTTTGGCGAAGTCGAAATGCCGGGCGATTTCACGGGCGAACACCCACGGCTTGGAGGTGGCGATGTAAAGCTGTCGCCCTTGGCCTCCAAGGGTTTCCAGAAGCGGGGTGACGCCATCAAATACACGGTTTTCGTACAAGCCGGTGACTTTGAAACGCTCCCGGTAGAAATTCACCGCTTCCCAGGCCTTTGGCTCATCAAACCCATAGAACTGCATGAACGCCTGCAACAACGGCGGACCAATGAAGTGTTCGAGCCGGGTCAGGTCGGGCTCATCGATGCCGAGCTTACTCAAGGCAAATTGGATCGAACGTGTAATGCCCTCGCGCGGATCAGTCAGCGTGCCGTCGAGGTCGAATAAAACGGTTTGGTAATGCATGAAAATTCCTGGGCAATGGCGAGGCGCTTTTCGTTATCAGGGGCTTAGTTTTGGTCGTAGCCTTCGGCTAGATGCAGATCCTTGAGTTTCACGTAGTTCGCCGCGCTATAAGTGAAAAAGGCTTGTTCCTTGTCAGTCAGCGGTCTTACCTGCTTCACCGGACTGCCCACATACAAAAAGCCGCTTTCCAGGCGTTTGCCCGGTGGTACGAGGCTGCCGGCACCAATGATCACATCGTCGGCAACCACCGCGCCGTCCATCACGATGCTGCCCATGCCGATCAACACCCGGCTGCCCACGCTGCACCCGTGCAACATGACTTTGTGGGCAATCGTCACGTCATCGCCGATCAGCAACGGGAAACCGTCGGGGTTGAACGGCCCGGCATGGGTGATGTGCAGCACGCAGCCATCCTGCACGCTGGTGCGCGCACCGATGCGGATGCGGTGCATGTCGCCGCGGATCACCGTCAACGGCCATACCGAGCTGTCCTCGCCGATTTCTACGTCGCCGATCACCACCGCCGAGCGGTCGACAAAGGCGCCTTTACCCAGCAACGGCGTGTGGTTCTGGTATTTGCGAAGATTCACGATAGGGTTTCTCTCTGTTGCTGATAGCTGCGGTGAACGTCGATTGTAATTAAGATGGCTGCATGTTTCTTCCAGCCAAGGTGCCAACCGTGAGCGTGAACAACCCTCTTTTGCAGTCCTACGACCTGCCGCCGTTCTCCGCGATCCGTGCCGAGCATGTGCAACCGGCCATTGAACAGATCCTGGCGGATAACCGTGCCGCCATTATCGAGATCCTCAAGACCCAGGGCAAACAACCGACCTGGGCCGGCCTGGTGCTGGCGATGGATGAACTCAACGACCGCCTGGGCGCCGCCTGGAGCCCGGTCAGCCACTTGAACGCCGTGTGCAACAGCGCCGAACTGCGCGAAGCCTACGAGTCATGCCTGCCGGCATTGAGCGCTTACTCGACTGAAATGGGCCAGAACCGTGAACTGTTCCAGGCCTATGAAGCCTTGGCCAACAGCCCGGAAGCCGCCGGTTTCGACGTTGCGCAAAAAACCATCCTGGAACACGCCCTGCGCGACTTCCGTCTGTCGGGTATCGACCTGCCGGAAGCGCAGCAGAAGCGCTATGCCGAAGTGCAGAGCAAACTGTCCGAGTTGGGCAGCCGCTTCTCCAACCAGTTGCTCGACGCAACCCAGGCCTGGACCAAGCACATCACCGATGAAGCCGCCCTCGCCGGCCTGACCGATTCGGCCAAGGCGCAAATGGCCGCCGCGGCACAAGCCAAAGAACTGGATGGCTGGCTGATCACTCTGGAGTTCCCAAGCTACTACGCGGTGATGACCTACGCCCACAACCGTGCGCTGCGTGAAGAAGTCTACGCCGCCTACTGCACCCGTGCGTCGGATCAAGGCCCGAATGCCGGGCAGAACGATAACGGTCCGGTGATGGAAGAAATCCTCGACCTGCGTCAGGAACTGGCAAAACTCCTGGGCTTCGGCAGTTTCTCGGAATTGAGCCTGGCCACCAAAATGGCCGAGTCCAGCGACCAGGTGCTGAGCTTCCTGCGCGATCTGGCCCAACGCAGCAAGCCGTTCGCCGCCCAGGACCTGCAACAGCTCAAGGCTTACGCCGCGGAGCAGGGCTGCGCGGATCTGCAAAGCTGGGACAGCGGTTTCTACGGCGAAAAACTCCGCGAACAGCGCTACAGCGTTGCCCAGGAAGCGCTGCGTGCCTACTTCCCGATCGATAAAGTACTGGGCGGTCTGTTCGCCATCGTTCAGCGCCTCTACGGCATCGAGATCGCCGAACAAAAAGGCTTCGACACCTGGCACCCGGATGTTCGCCTGTTCGAAATCAAGGAAAACGGCTTGCACGTCGGGCGCTTCTTCTTCGACCTCTACGCCCGCGCCAACAAGCGCGGCGGGGCCTGGATGGACGGCGCCCGGGACCGTCGCCGCACCGCTGGCGGAGTGCTGCAAAGCCCGGTTGCCAACCTGGTGTGCAACTTCACCCCGGCCGACAGCGGCAAGCCTGCGCTGCTGACCCACGATGAAGTCACCACGCTGTTCCACGAGTTCGGCCATGGCCTGCACCACTTGCTGACCCGGGTCGAGCACGCCGGCGTGTCCGGAATCAACGGCGTGGCCTGGGACGCGGTCGAGTTGCCGAGCCAGTTCATGGAAAACTGGTGCTGGGAGCCGGAAGGCCTGGCGCTGATTTCCGGTCATTACGAAACCGGCGAGCCGTTGCCGCAGGACCTCCTGCAAAAAATGCTTGCGGCGAAGAACTTCCAGTCCGGCCTGATGATGGTGCGCCAACTGGAGTTCTCACTGTTCGACTTCGAACTGCATGCGACTCACGGCGACGGCCGCAGTGTGCTGCAAGTGCTCGAAGGGGTGCGGGACGAGGTTTCTGTGATGCGCCCACCAGCCTACAATCGCTTCCCCAACAGCTTTGCGCACATCTTCGCTGGCGGTTACGCCGCGGGGTACTACAGCTATAAATGGGCTGAAGTGCTGTCCGCTGATGCGTTTTCGAAGTTCGAGGAAGAAGGCGTGCTCAACGCCGACACTGGCCGCGCATTCCGCGAGGCGATTCTCGCGCGGGGGGGTTCCCAGGAGCCGATGGTGTTGTTCGTCGACTTCCGTGGCCGCGAGCCTTCGATTGACGCACTCTTGCGCCACAGCGGCCTGAGTGAGGACGCGGCAGCATGAGTGAGGGTCCCGTGATTACCAAACGACGCTTTATCGCCGGGGCGGTTTGCCCGGCCTGCAGTGAGCCGGACAAGTTGATGATGTGGAACGAAGACAGCGTGCCGCATCGTGAATGCGTGGCTTGCGGATACTCGGACACGCTCAATGAACAAGGTTTGTCGGTGCCCAAGGAACTGGGCACCCGGGTCAATACGTCTGCCCTGAAGGCACCTGATACCAAGGTTCAGGCAGTGCAGTTTTTCCCGAACCCGAAGCTGAAAAAGAAACCTGACGAGCAGCATTGAGTAGAAAGACGCCTCCCGATGCGCAATGCAGTGGGAGGCGTTGTTGTTACTGAAGATGAGCGGACTGGAACCAGTTTTTCATCGAACACGCCGCGAACGGGCTCGTGCTGCAATCGCCATTGGCCAATGCAGTGCGAAGCTTGTCCACGTCAGCCTGCATCATGTAACGGATGCCGTCCTTGAAGTGAGTGCTGTCTCCAAAGCCGCCCTGGGTCATTTCGCTCAGCGCGTCCTCCTTGCTCCATCCCTGCACCACCACCCGATACATGGCCGCGATCAGGCCGGTTCGGTCTGAGCCGTGTTTACAGTGCATCAGCACCGGGCCATTGGTTTCGGCAGTTCGAATGGCCCGTAATGCCTTGAGTATGTCGGCATCATCGACGTGGTTGGTTCGATAAGGCAGATGTACTTGAGTGATTGCAGGCGTGGATAACCAGTTTGCGTCCGACTCAGGTAGAAAACTGATGACTGTTGCGACCTTGAGTCTTTCCAATAACCGCAGCGCTCCACTGTCGGGTAATGCACTGCGGTACAACGTCGGCGACATTTTAAACAGGTTGTATTGCACTTCGACCGGTTGTGCCCATTCTGCCGGACGGCGCAAATCGGCATCATCGGCGTACACCGGTGCCAAGTGAAGCAATACGACCAGTGATAAACACATCACCGAAATAAAACGCAGAAAGAACATGCTGGGTGACCGTCAGGATGGAAGCTGGACATTGAGGTCAAGCTTGCATCCTGATCAGTCAAAGACCCGTGAGCTATCTGTCAAAGAAACGTGAACCCTTGCATCAAGGATTGATAATCGCCGCATAAGCCTTGGCCAGTGCCTCTAACTTGGCCTTGTCCCCTGCACCAATGACCCCGTCGCGGTCTACATCCTTGTTAACGTTTCCAATACTGAAAGAGTTGCCAAGGTCTTTGGACGTGGCCGTAAAAAAAACCGAATCAACCAAGGTTTCGATTTGTTGTTGATTCTCCGCATCCCAACTTAGCTCTTTACGAGCAAGTTGCAACGAAACAAGAGTATTCGGCTCCGAAGGGCTCGGCCGCATGAGTTGTAGAAAGATGCCACGCTGATTAAAGAAAGACATAAACAAATCCTTTTATTTATTTTGCTTAGTGGGTGTTACTTGGAGGTAAGAATATAGAAGGTAACGTTTAATCGAGCGACGCCTTATATGTTTCTTCAATTTACCAGTTGCCGGACACGTTATTTGAAAGATCTGCCCAGCCTAGTAAAAAGCTGAACGGTACTGGTTGATAGGGGCAACCTCGTATACTGTATGAATATACAGACCAAGGAACACCTTCGATGGCGACCATCCTGCCTCCCCGCGGTCGCGGCACTGCGGCCAACCCGCACAATCGCTTTGCTCCGAGCCGCTCGGTAGCCGAGGACGACGGCTGGCATCAGGAAGCGCCAGTGACTCAAGGCACCGAAGTGCGCATCGAGACGGCGAAAAGCATCATCACTCGCAACAACTCACCAGACCTGCCCTTCGACCGCTCGATCAATCCTTATCGTGGGTGCGAACACGGTTGCATTTATTGCTACGCACGCCCCAGTCACGCCTATTGGGACATGTCGCCGGGGCTGGATTTCGAGACCCGGTTGATCGCCAAGACCAATGCAGTGGAGGTGCTGGAACAGCAGTTGTCCAAGCGCGGCTATCAATGTGCGCCGATCAACCTCGGTTCCAACACCGATCCGTATCAGCCGATCGAGCGCGAGTACAAAATCACCCGCCAGACTCTCGAGGTATTGCTGCGCTATCGCCATCCCGTGACCATCATCACCAAAGGTTCACTGATTCTTCGCGATCTGGACCTTCTGGCCGAACTTGCACAGCAAAGGCTGGTGGCGGTGATGATCAGCCTGACTACCCTTGACGACGAGCTCAAACGCATCCTCGAACCCCGCGCCGCGGCGCCGAAGGCCCGGCTGCGGGCAATCAGGGTGATGCGTGATGCGGGCATTCCGGTGGGTGTGCTGTGTTCACCGATGATTCCGATGATCAACGACAGCGAACTCGAAAGCCTGCTCACTGAAGCCCAGGCGGCCGGGGCGCAAAGCGCTGCCTACATGATGTTGCGCCTGCCGCTGGAAGTGGCGCCGCTGTTCGAGCAATGGCTGGCCGCCCACTATCCGCAACGGGCGGCGCATGTGTTGAGCCTGATACGCCAGAGTCGTGGCGGTGAGCTTTACGACAGCCGCTTTGGCGCACGAATGCGCGGAGAAGGACCGTTTGCCGATTTGCTGGCGCAGCGCTTTGCCAAGACCATCAAGCGCCTGGGGCTTAATCATCGGGAAGGCTTCAACCTGGACTGCGACGCCTTTTGTCCGCCGGGTCGCCAAATGTCACTGATTTGAGGACAATTGGCCTATGGTTGAGTACTGAAGAACGCGCTCGAAGATTAAGCTGGTCACGTTTTTTGTGACCTGGAACACACGTTCTAGAGCGCTTTATTCAGTTTGAGTTAAGATTCGGCCGCTACCTTGTTCATCGAGTGACTGACGGGTCGAGGCCTTCGACCTGGATGTTTTTTATACAGCCACTGGCTTCACACCGGACTTCACGGAAAACTCCCTGACTCCGCCAAAGAGGATGAATCATGAGTGACAAGGATAAACAGCCGTTGGCTGCGTCGGCTTCCACCCAACCCGAGGCGGAAACCGCCGATGCAGCGCTGCAGCATATCGTTGACGGCTTTTTGCATTTCCATCATGAGATCTTTCCGCAACAGGAAGAGCTCTTCAAGAAACTCGCCACGGCTCAACGCCCCCGAGCCATGTTCATCGCCTGCGCCGATTCGCGCATCGTTCCTGAACTGATCACCCAAAGCGCCCCCGGCGACCTGTTCGTGACGCGTAACGTCGGCAACGTCGTACCGCCTTACGGACAGATGAACGGCGGTGTCTCCACGGCGATCGAGTACGCGGTGCTGGCCCTCGGCGTGCACCACATCATCATCTGCGGGCACTCCGACTGCGGCGCGATGCGAGCGGTGCTCAACCCCCAGAGCCTGGAAAAAATGCCTACGGTCAAAGCCTGGCTGCGGCATGCCGAAGTGGCGAAGACCATGGTCCAGGACAACTGCAACTGCGCGAATGAAAGCGAAAGCATGCACATCCTCACCGAAGAGAATGTCATCGCCCAATTGCAGCATTTGCGCACTCATCCATCGGTGGCCTCGCGAATGGCTAACGGTCAGTTGTTTATCCACGGTTGGGTCTACAACATCGAAACCAGCGAAATCAAAGCCTACGACGCCGATCAGGGATGTTTCCTGCCGCTCAATGGCAGCCTGCCCGTTCCGGTGGCGACGCCCAAAGCGCGCTTCTAAAACCTCCTAAATCCGTATGGTTCAGTCGAGGCTGCCGATCAGGCAGCCTGGCTTCGCCATGCCTGAAGAAAACTTCGGGAGAATCACCATGCGTGCTGCGCAATTCAAAAATGTTTTACCAAGGGAGCTGCTGGCTTCCGTGGTCGTTTTTCTGGTCGCCCTGCCCTTGTGCATGGGCATTGCCATTGCTTCGGGTTTACCTCCGGCCAAAGGCCTGATCACCGGGATCATTGGTGGCCTGGTCGTTGGTTGGCTGGCCGGTTCGCCCTTGCAAGTAAGCGGTCCCGCCGCCGGTCTGGCGGTACTGGTATTCGAACTGGTACGTCAGCATGGCGTGACCATGCTCGGGCCGATATTACTGCTCGCAGGTTTTCTGCAATTGGTGGCCGGCCGTTTGAAACTGGGCTGCTGGTTCCGCGTGACAGCGCCTGCCGTCGTGTACGGCATGCTTGCCGGGATCGGTGTGCTGATCGTCCTCTCACAGGTGCACGTGATGCTCGATGCGGCGCCAAAGCCGTCAGGGCTGGATAACCTCGCGAGCTTTCCCACCGCAGTCGCCCAGGCTTTGCCATCCGTTGGCTGGCAGGCCGGCCTGCTCGGGTTATCGACCATCGCCGTGATGTGGCTATGGGAAAAGCTGCGTCCGCATTCCCTGCGTTTCATACCTGGCGCCTTGCTCGGTGTGGGTCTCGCCACTACCGCCAGTCTGCTCATGTCGTTGCAGGTCAAACGGGTGGAGGTTCCGGCCAATCTGGCTGAAGCCATTGATTGGCTGCGACCGGCAGATTTGCTCAATCTGGCAGACCCTGCCCTGCTCATCGCTGCCTTTGCAGTGGCTTTCATCGCCAGTGCCGAAACCCTGCTGTCGGCTGCCGCAGTAGACCGGATGCACAGCGGCCAGCGCTCGGACTTCGACCGGGAACTGTCGGCGCAAGGCGTCGGCAACATGCTCTGCGGGCTGCTCGGCGCACTGCCGATGACGGGCGTGATCGTGCGCAGCTCTGCCAACGTCCAGGCCGGCGCTACCACGCGTTACTCGACGATTTTCCACGGCCTGTGGCTGCTGGCGTTCGTTTTGCTGTTGTCGAGCGTGTTGCAAAGCATTCCGGTGGCTAGCCTGGCGGGTGTGCTGGTTTATACCGGCTTCAAGCTTGTGGATCTCAAGGCTTTCCGCGGTCTGGGGCGCTACGGCCGGATGCCGATGTTCACCTATGCCGCCACCGCATTAGCCATCGTTTTCACTGACTTGCTGACCGGCGTATTGATCGGCTTCGGCCTGACGCTGGTGAAGCTGGCATTGAAGGCTTCACGGTTGAAAATCAGCCTGATCGATCTGCCCGAGGCAGGAGAAATGGAATTGCGCCTGACAGGCGCGGCGACTTTTCTCAAAGTGCCGGCGCTGACCAAGGTACTGGCGACCATTCCCGCAGGTGCGACAGTGCACGTGCCGCTCAATAACCTGAGCTACATCGATCACTCATGCCTGGAACTGCTGGAAGAATGGGGTCGGGCGAATGCAGCCAAAGGTTCGAAGCTGTTGATTGAGTCGCGGGGGTTGAAGCGCAGGCTTGAAGGGCGGGTTCGGACCAACGCTGGCGTAGGCTCCACCACCTAAACCTTGTAGGAGCCGGCTTGCTGGCGATTCAGGCGACAAGGTGTGTCATGCAGACCGTGTCGTCTGGATCGCCAGCAAGCCGGCTCCTACAGGGGTGGAGTCAGGCGACGGGTTGATCCAGCTCCAGGCCTACCCCCAAACGGCGCGACATGCACGGCCAGCGCTTCCACGCAGCACCGGTATCCGGACTGTTGAGCTTCTCGCGGTAGGCTTCCACCGACTCCAGCGCAAAGCTGTCATCGTTGAGCATTTCGTCTACGGCGTGGTGGACTGCCTCATCCAGTTGGTTGGCAAAATCCTCACCGATCAACTGGTGGGCAATCAGGTTGGCGACCGTCATGTCCAATGGGATCAGTGGCTGGCCAAAGTGCTTGATATACAGGTCGTTGACCTCTTCGACAAACCGGTGGGCCAAATAGGCTTCGTCCAGCAGGCTGTCGAGCCCGACGTGCCCGGCCATGATTGCCGGTGGCTGGATGAAGTACTGCTCGGCGATTTTCAATACCGGTTTGATCTGTGACTCGATGCCCGCTTCCCTTGCGACTTCATTGGCTGCATCCAGCAGATCGGGCACTTCTTCGATATAAGCGGCGACAAAACGCGTGAGTACGCCGTTGGTATCGGTCTCCGGCAACTGGATCGCCGGGTGTAGATGAGGCAGTTTGCTTTCCAGCTGACGCGTCAGCAGGCCGGTCTCGGCTTCGTGTTGTTGGGCTTTTTGGATCTGCTCGCGCAATGCGGCGGTGTTCATGAAAACTCCAGGAAACAAAGGCAATGAAATAGGGAAGACATAACTTAGCTGGCTTACGAAAAATGCTAAGACGCATTTGTCATAATTATTTCATCCTTGAGACGCCCGCGTTATATCGGTTCGCCACCACTCGTCTGCATCCTTCTCCATTCGTGCCCCGCAACGCAAGTTAATGCTGTTTCAGATGATTTACGCCTTGGCATTGCGAGGTGAGAGTCGCTGTCTATACTCGGGTTGGAATGGAGTTAGCTGATGACGCCCGACTGCACACGCAGCAAGGCTCGGCAATTCAAGTTCGTAGTCTGATGCAGCCGCTCCCTTGCCGCAGGTGAAAGCCGGCGGGATAACAAGAACGATAAGGGGAACCCGCAATGATGCGACATCCACATGTCTGGATGGGCCTCCTGTTGTGGTCGATTTTCAGTCAGGCGCAAGCGGCCTGGACTGTGAATATGGCGCCTGGAGCGACTGAAATCAGTCACGCTGTGTTTGACCTGCACATGACCATTTTCTGGATCTGTGTGGTGATCGGCATCATCGTCTTTGGTGCGATGTTCTGGTCGATGATCCTGCACCGCCGCTCGACAGGGCAGGTGGCGGCCAAGTTTCATGAAAGCACCACCGTCGAAATTCTGTGGACCATCGTGCCCTTCATCATCCTTGTGGCCATGGCGGTTCCCGCGACGGCGACCCTGATCAAGATGTACGACGCCAGTGAGCCGGATATCGATATCCAGGTCACCGGCTATCAATGGAAATGGCATTACAAATACCTGGGCCAGGACGTCGAGTTCTTCAGCAACCTGGCCACCCCCGCCGACCAGATCCACAACAAGGAAGCCAAGAGCGAGCACTATTTGCTTGAGGTCGACAAGCCATTGGTGCTGCCGATCGGCGCCAAGGTGCGCTTCCTCGTGACGTCCGCCGACGTGATCCACTCATGGTGGGTGCCGGCCTTTGCGGTCAAGCGCGATGCGATCCCGGGGTTCGTCAACGAAGCCTGGACGCGCATCGAAAAACCCGGCATCTACCGTGGCCAATGCGCCGAGCTGTGCGGCAAGGACCACGGGTTCATGCCGATCGTGGTCGAGGTCAAGGAAAAGGCCGATTACGAGAAATGGCTGGGCGAGCGCAAGGCGGAAGCTGCGCAACTCAAGGAACTGACCAGCAAGGAATGGACCCTCGACGAGCTCAAGGAGCGTGGCGACAAGGTCTATCACACCACTTGCGTGGCCTGTCACCAGGCTGAGGGTCAGGGGTTGCCGCCGATGTTCCCGGCCCTCAAGGGCTCGAAAATCGCCACCGGCCCGATCAAGGATCACCTGAACATTGTCTTCCACGGCAAGCCCGGCACGTCCATGGCGGCCTTCGGCAAGCAACTGTCGGAAGTCGATATCGCGGCGGTCGTGACCTACGAACGCAACGCCTGGGGCAACAACAAGGGCGATATGGTCACGCCGAAAGAAGTGCTTGAGCTGAAACAGGCGGAAAGCAAATGACCCGGTCCATTGCTCACCTCAGGAACCGGTCGGGGCAGTGCGCCCCGGCCTGCCCAGCCCATCCGGTTAAAGGAGACAGGCCATGAGCGCCGTAATCGATGACCACGGTCATGCCGACCACGCCCACGGCCCCGCCAAAGGCCTGATGCGTTGGGTGCTGACCACCAACCACAAGGACATCGGTACGCTGTACCTGTGGTTTGCGTTTTCCATGTTCCTGCTCGGCGGCTCGTTCGCGATGGTGATTCGCGCCGAGCTGTTCCAGCCAGGCCTGCAAATCGTCCAGCCGGAATTTTTCAACCAGATGACCACCATGCACGGCCTGGTGATGGTCTTCGGTGCGGTGATGC
>NZ_RCNW01000389.1:0-2975 GCF_004307605.1 Pseudomonas sp. Sample_24 | reverse complement strand
ATTTCGCAGGTCATGCCGGCGATCAACCACTCTTTCTGAAAGATTTCCTGCATGTCGATATCAAACAGACGCTCGTCCGAGTAAAACGGCTGCGGCAGCGAGAACGTGCGCTCACGCTCTTGCAGCATCTGCGCGGTGGCCTTGCGTGCGGGTTCCAGCGGATCGCCCAGGCTCAGGGTAGTAGTGACGTCCATCGTTTAATCCTCAAGGCCATTCTGTGTGGCCGGCGAAAGTGGCTAATCAGGTGTACTGCTAACGGTTGCTACGCAAGGTGTAAAGAATGTGTCTTGGTATGGGGCGAGTGTGGGGCCGCCGCTGGCCAGAACCTTATCCATGGGCGACATGGTGCAATCTGTTCCCGACGCGCAACCCCCGGTACTTGCGGGCTGGTCGCGATAAGCATGTCAATGTCGCAGATAGGTAAATGGCTGATCTGCGCTATACGCAGAATCGCCAACATGAAGGCCGACAGTCGGCCGTGGAGATCAGCATGTCCAACAACTTCCTGAACCCGGTAACCACCCAGACCTGGGCCAATGGTCGACACATCGTCCGTTGCGTCAAAGTCATCCAGGAAACCTGGGATGTGCGCACCTTCTGTTTCATGGCCGACCAGCCGATCATGTTCTTCTTCAAGCCGGGGCAGTTCGTTACCCTGGAGCTGGAGATCGAAGGCCAACCGATCATGCGTTCGTACACCATTTCCAGCTCGCCGTCGGTGCCGTACAGCTTCTCGGTGACCATCAAGCGCGTGCCGGGCGGCAAGGTCTCGAACTGGTTGCACGACACCCTGCACGAAGGCCAGGAACTGGCGGTGCACGGGCCGGTGGGCTTGTTCAACGCCATCGACTTCCCGAGCCCGAAAGTGCTGTACCTCAGCGGCGGCGTCGGGATCACCCCATGCATGTCCATGGCGCGTTGGTTCTACGACACCAACGCCAACGTCGACATGACCTTTATCCACAGTGCCCGTTCACCGAAGGACATCATCTACCACCGCGAGTTGGAGCACATGGCGTCGCGGATCGACAACTTCAGCCTGCACCTGATCTGCGAGAAGCACGGCCTGGGCGAGCCTTGGGCCGGTTATCGCGGTTACCTGAACCACAAGATGCTGGAATTGATGGTCCCGGACTTCCTCGAGCGCGAAGTGTTCTGCTGCGGGCCGACCCCGTACATGAACGCGGTCAAGCGCCTGCTGGAGAACGCCGGCTACGACATGAAGCGTTATCACGAGGAATCCTTCGGCGCCACGCCACCGGAAGCCCGTGCCGATGCGGTCGAGCAAGCCGAACAAGCGGCCGATGCGCCCGAAATCGATGCCGCGGACTTGCATCAGGTGGAGTTCATCACTTCGGGCAAGAGCATTCGCGTGGCCCCCGGCGAAACCGTGCACGCCGCTGCAGCGAAAGTCGGGCTGATGATCCCGAAAGCCTGTGGCATGGGCATCTGCGGCACCTGCAAGGTGATGAAGCTCGGTGGCGAGGTGGAGATGGAGCACAACGGCGGGATCACCGAAGAAGACGAAGCCGATGGGTTCATCCTGTCGTGCTGCAGCGTGCCGAAGGGCGACGTGCGCATCGAGTTCTAACAGCCGCGAAATTGATCGTTCCCACGCTCCGCGTGGGAATGCAGCCTGTGACGCTCCGCGTCACGACGGTATCGGGCGTCACCCAGGTGTTGAAGTTGGAACGCGGAGCGTTCCTGGAGGCGTTCCCACGCAGAGCGTGGGAACGATCACGGCTCACACCACCCCCTACTGATCGTTCCCACGCTCCGCGTGGGAATGCAGCGCGTGACGCTCCGCGTCAAGACGGTGTTCGGCGTCGCGCAGGTGTTGAAGCTGGAACGCGGAGCGTCCCTGGAGGCGTTCCCACGCGGAGCGTGGGAACGATCACGACCTAATACCAGCGTTGAACTTCGATTAACCCTTCCATCCCCGCATAGTTTCTCGCGCTGGAGTATCGCCAGTGTTCGGGCAGATCCACATAGCCACGGTTCACTGGGTTGTTATGGATGTAATCAAGTTTCTGCCGCATCACTGCCTCGCTGTACACCATTTCCGCATGCGAACCTTCCTGCCAAAGCTGATACACCCGGTCTTGCTTGTGAGCTCGTTTGCTGAAGCGCAGGCGCTGTAACGCGCGTTCGGCTCCCTTGCTTTGCAGGTCGTCGATGATTTGTCGGGCAGTGAATGATTTGAATTGACTGACACATCTGTTGAGATCCGGAGCCTCGGCGACAAAGTGCAGGTGGTTTTCCAGAACCACATAGCCATACATCTTCAAGCCCCGGTGGATTTGCTGATAACGCCAGCAATCGAGCAGATGGTCGACGATATAAGGGCGAATAAATAGCGGAAGCCATTCCACGATGGTGCAAGTGAGGAAATGTGGTTTGTCGGGTTCGGTGATGGTGTAGCGGCTACGACCCATGGTTGCATTCCTTTGCCAGGGAATGACTAGGGTGAGCCGGGATGAGGGAGGTGGCTAGCGGACAGCGCCACAGACTCAGTGGGAAAATACAACGCGTTTCCACTGATCGTTCCCACGCTCCGCGTGGGAATGCAGCCCGTGACGCTCCGCGTCACAACGGTGTTCGACGTCGCGCAGGTGTTGAAGCTGGAACGCGGAGCGTCCCTGGAGGCGTTCCCACGCAGAGCGGGGGAACGATCACGATACAACGCGTTTCCACTGATCGTTCCCACGCTCCGCGTGGGAATGCAGCCCGTGACGCTCCGCGTCACAACGGTGTTCGACGTCGCGCAGGTGTTGAAGCTGGAACGCGGAGCGTCCCTGGAGGCGTTCCCACGCAGAGCGGGGGAACGATCACGATACAACGCGTTTCCACTGATCGTTCCCACGCTCCGCGTGGGAATGCAGCCCGTGACGCTCCGCGTCACAACGGTGTTCGACGTCGCGCAGGTGTTGAAGCTGGAACGCGGAGCGTCCCTGGAGGCGTTCCCACGCAGAGCG
>NZ_RCNW01000147.1:0-2994 GCF_004307605.1 Pseudomonas sp. Sample_24 | reverse complement strand
CGAGCCTGGCGCTGAACCCGTTGGAACAGCTGCGCTACGTGATCCTGCCGCAGGCGCTGCGCATCGCCGTGGCGCCGACCGTGGGCTTCTCGGTGCAGGTGGTCAAAGGCACGGCTGTGACTTCGATCATCGGCTTCACCGAACTGACCAAGACCGGCGGCATGCTTGCCAACGCCACTTTTGAACCGTTCATGGTCTACGGTCTCGTCGCCCTCGGCTATTTCCTGCTTTGTTATCCCTTGTCCCTCAGTGCGCGCTACCTGGAAAGGAGACTGCATGCCTCTGCTTAGAATTTCCGCCCTGCATAAATATTACGGCGATCACCATGTGCTCAAAGGCATCGACCTGAGCGTGGAGGAAGGCCAGGTGGTGGCGATCATTGGACGCAGCGGCTCGGGTAAGTCGACCTTGCTGCGTACCCTCAATGGCCTTGAGTCCATCAACGATGGCGTGATCGAAGTCGACGGTGAATACCTCGATGCTGCCCGTGCCGATCTGCGCAGCCTGCGGCAGAAAGTCGGCATGGTGTTCCAGCAGTTCAACCTGTTCCCGCACCTGACCGTCGGTGAAAACGTCATGCTTGCACCGCAGGTGGTGCAAAAAGTATCAAAAGCCAAAGCGGTCGAACTTGCGCGGCAGATGCTGGAAAAGGTTGGGCTGGGTGAGAAGTTCGATGCCTTTCCCGATCGGCTGTCCGGCGGACAACAACAGCGGGTGGCAATTGCCCGGGCGCTGGCGATGTCGCCGAAGGTTTTGCTGTGTGACGAAATCACTTCGGCGCTGGACCCGGAGCTGGTCAACGAAGTGCTGAGCGTTGTTCGGCAACTGGCCAAGGAAGGCATGACGCTGATCATGGTCACCCATGAGATGCGTTTTGCCCGGGAGGTGGGGGATAAGTTGGTGTTCATGCATCACGGCAAGGTGCATGAGGTGGGGGACCCGAAAGTCCTGTTCGCCAGGCCGCAGACGGCGGAGCTGGCGAACTTCATTGGGACAGTGGCAGCATCAAGCTAAATCCCTGTGGCGAGGGAGCTTGCTCCCGTTCGACGGCGCAGCCGTCGCAAAATCTGAGGACCGGTTTTTCCTGACTCACCGCGTTGGATGGTTTTAGGGCCGCTACGCAGCCCAGCGGGAGCAAGCTCCCTCGCCACAGGGACCCCATGTAGTCCATGCGCTGGATCAAGGCTTTGAACCGAACGCGTTGGCGCCAGCCTTTGATCGTGGCACGATGTCGAGGTTATCGACCGAGACCCCCAGACCATGCCGCAATCCCAAGCCAAGAATCTGTCCCTGATCGCCGCAATCGACCTGGGCTCCAACAGCTTTCACATGGTCGTGGCCAAGGCCCAGAACGGCGAAATCCGTATTCTCGAGCGTCTCGGGGAGAAGGTTCAGCTGGCGGCCGGCATCGACGACGAGCGTAAACTCAGCGAAGAATCCATGCAGCGCGGGCTCGATTGCCTCAAGCGTTTTGCCCAACTGATCAACGGTATGCCCCTCGGCGCCGTGCGTATCGTTGGTACCAACGCCCTGCGTGAAGCTCGTAACCGCGCCGAATTCATCCACCGCGCCGAAGAAATCCTCGGCCACCCGGTGGAAGTCATCTCCGGCCGAGAAGAAGCGCGCCTGATCTACCTCGGCGTGTCCCACACCCTCGCCGACACCCCGGGCAAGCGCCTGGTGGCGGACATCGGCGGCGGCAGTACCGAATTCATCATCGGCCAGCGTTTCGAACCGCTGCTGCGCGAAAGCCTGCAAATGGGTTGCGTCAGCTACACCCAACGCTATTTCAAGGACGGCAAGATCACCCCGGCCCGCTATGCCCAGGCGTACACCGCGGCGCGGCTGGAGATCATGAGCATTGAACACGCCCTGCATCGCCTGACCTGGGATGAGGCCATCGGCTCCTCGGGCACCATCCGCGCCATCGGCCTGGCGCTGAAGGCCGGTGGTCACGGCACCGGCGAAGTGAACGCCGAAGGCCTGGCCTGGCTCAAGCGCAAGCTGATGAAGCTCGGCGATGTCGAGAAAATCGACTTCGAAGGCATCAAGCCCGATCGTCGGGCGATCTTCCCGGCGGGCCTGGCAATCCTCGAAGCCATCTTCGACTCCCTCGAACTGCAACGCATGGACCACTGCGAAGGTGCCCTGCGTGAAGGCGTGCTGTATGACCTGCTCGGCCGCCATCATCACGAAGACGTGCGCGAACGCACCCTGACCTCCCTGATGGAGCGTTATCACGTCGACCTGGAACAGGCGGCGCGGGTCGAACGCAAAGCCCTGCATGCCTTCGATCAGGTGGCAAGCGACTGGGACCTGGAAGATGGCGTCTGGCGCGAACTGCTCGGCTGGGCGGCGAAGGTCCATGAGGTGGGCCTGGACATCGCTCACTACCAGTACCACAAGCACGGCGCCTACCTGATCGAACACTCGGACCTGGCCGGGTTCTCCCGCGAAGACCAGTTAATGCTCGCGCTGCTGGTGCGTGGCCACCGTCGCAACATTCCCAAGGACAAATTCGCCGACTTCGGCGATGACGGCATCAAGCTGATACGCCTGTGCGTGTTGCTGCGCTTCGCGATCCTGTTCCACCACATCCGCGGTACTCAGCAAATGCCTCAGGTCGAGCTCAACGCCATGGGCAATCATCTTGAAGTGGTGTTCCCGGAAAACTGGCTGGATGAAAACCAGCTGACCCAGGCCGACTTCGCTATCGAAGCGGAATGGCTGACCCGAGTGGATATCGTTCTCAGCGTGCGCTGATACGCACTGCGCCTGTAGGAACACGGCTTGCCGGCGATGGCAATTTTAGAGACGCCATCGCATGTGGCGGGAAACAAAAATGGCGATCCGCAGGGGATCGCCATTTTTATGCTACGACGCTTTAACGCACAGACAGAATCGGGCTGCCCAATCGCTCCAGCAACGTCGCCTGGGCGCTGCGCGGGTTCTGGTTGCCGGTCGGCGTGTTGCGGATGTAACGACCGTCCGACT
>NZ_RCNW01000489.1:0-23828 GCF_004307605.1 Pseudomonas sp. Sample_24 | reverse complement strand
TCTTTCAACGCAGATTCTCGGCCAGGAAAAACTCATCGAGCGCTTGCTCATCGCCTTGCTTGCCGACGGCCACATGCTGGTAGAAGGCGCGCCTGGCCTGGCCAAGACCAAGGCCATCAAGGAATTGGCCGAAGGCATCGAGGCTCAGTTCCATCGCATCCAGTTCACGCCCGACCTGCTCCCTGCCGATATCACCGGAACGGAGATCTATCGCCCGGAAACCGGCAGCTTCGTGTTCCAGCAAGGCCCGATCTTCCACAATCTGGTGCTGGCGGACGAAATCAACCGTGCTCCGGCCAAGGTTCAGTCGGCGCTGCTTGAAGCCATGGCCGAGCGCCAGGTCAGTGTTGGACGCAGTACTTACGAGTTGTCGCCGCTGTTCCTGGTGATGGCCACGCAAAACCCCATCGAGCAGGAAGGCACCTATCCACTGCCTGAGGCGCAGCTCGACCGCTTCCTGATGCACGTGAAAATCGGCTTCCCGGATGCCGCCGTCGAACGCCGCATCCTGCAACAGGCCCGTGGCGAAGCGTTGAATGGTGAAACCAAACCCGAACGCCGGGTCAGCCAGCAGGCGATCTTCGCCGCACGCAAGGAAATCCTCGGCTTGTACATGGCCGACGCCGTGGAGGAATATCTGGTGCAACTGGTCATGGCCACCCGCACCCCGGCCAAATTCGACCCGGAGATGGCCGAATGGATCGCCTATGGCGCCAGCCCTCGCGGCTCGATTGCCCTCGACCGCTGCGCCCGCGCCCACGCCTGGCTTGCCGGGCGCGACTTCGTCAGCCCGGAAGACATTCAGGCGGTACTGTTCGATGTGCTGCGTCACCGCATCATTCTCTCCTTTGAAGCCGAAGCCGCTGGCATCGATCAGGACCGAGTGGTCCAGCGGATTCTCGACGTCGTAGCTGTCGCTTGAGTCCGATGAACGCCCTCCTGCCGTCTCAACCGGGCATCCGCGTCACGCTGGCCGAGCTGATCGAGATGCGCCATCGCGTGCGTGAAGTGCAGCTGTTTTCCACGCCGAGCCAACGCAGCCCGCTGATTGGCCTGCACCACTCGAAGCTGCGCGGGCGTGGGGTGGATTTCGATCAGGTGCGGGTCTATCAGGCCGGCGACGACGTGCGCACCATCGACTGGCGCGTCACCGCCCGAACGCAAGAACCACACACCAAACTGTTCCATGAAGAACGCGAGCGGCCGATTTTCATCATGGTCGAGCAAAGCCGCCGACTGTTTTTCGGCTCGGGCCTGATGTTCAAATCGGTGCTCGCCGCCCAGGCCGCAGCGCTGATCGGCTGGGCCGCACTGGGCCACAATGACCGGGTCGGCGGTCTGGTGTTCGGCGACAACGAGCACTACGAAATCAAGCCCCGCCGCAGCAAACAAAGCCTGTTGCAATTGCTCAACCGCCTGGTACGGGTCAATCAGTCGCTGCACACCGAAAGCGAGCCGGATCGCGACGCGTTCGGCATTGCCCTGCGCCGCGCCCGCGAGGTATTGCGCCCCGGCAGCCTGGCGATCGTGATTTGCGATGAGCGCGCCTTGTCGGAAAGCGCCGAACAACAGCTGAGCCTGTTGTCGCGCCATTGTGATCTGCTGCTGCTGCCTCTTTCCGACCCGCTGGATCATGCCCTGCCTGCAGCCGGGCTGCTGCGCTTTGCTGAACGCGGCGCGCAACTGGAGCTCGACACGCTCAACTTCGATCTGCGTCAGACCTACCGTGCCCAGGCTGAAAGCCGCATCGCCCGCTGGGAATTGCTCGCGCAAAAGCTGCGGGTATTGCTGATGCCCTTGAGCACCCAAAGCGAAATGGTCGAACAGCTGCGCGAATACTTGAACCCGCAGAAACCAGGAAAAGGCCGATGAACGGTCTCGATCAACTGCAACCACTGATCTCTCCGCCCCAGATCGGATTCTGGCCTCCTGCGCCGGGCTGGTGGTTCTTGCTGTTGCTGTTGCCGATCATTGGTTTCGGCGTGTGGAAGCTGCGCCGATTCATTCCCAACAAACGCCCCGTCGTGCGTGCCGAACAACCGCTGGACCCGGTACGCGTCGCCGCGCTGGCCGAACTGGCGCTGATGCCCAAGCCTTACGACGGTGCTCCGGCCGGCGCCTGGTTGCAGCAACTCAACGGCTTGCTCAAGCGTCTTTGCCGTAACCACTACCCTTACAGCCAGAGCCATACCCTCAACGGCCGCAAATGGCTGGCATTCCTCGACAACCGCTGCCCGGCTGCCGGCCTGACCCGCTGGATGGTGCTGGTCGAAGGCGCCTACAAGCCCGAATGCAAGCTCGACGACAAGGCCATCGCCGGCCTGACCCAGGCGGTTGAAACCTGGATTCGCAAACATGTTTGAGTTCGCCTGGCCGTGGATTTTTGCCCTGCTGCCCTTGCCGTGGCTGATGCGCATCGTGTTGCCGGTGGCCGACAGTGGCGAACCGGCGCTCAAAGTCAGCTTCCTCAACGACCTCGAAGGCCTGGCTGGGCGTCGCGCCCGGGCCAATCTGCCAGCCTGGCGCCAACAGGCTCCGTTCCTGCTGTTGTGGCTGATGTTGTTGACCGCCGCCGCGCGCCCGCAATGGCTCGGCGACCCGCTGCCGATTGCCGCCAGTGGCCGGGATCTGTTGGTGGCGGTCGACGTCTCCGGTTCCATGGACTACCCCGACATGCAATGGCAGGACGAGGACGTCAGCCGCCTGGCGCTGGTCCAGCATTTGCTCGGCGACTTCCTGGAAAGCCGCGAGGGCGATCGGGTCGGCCTGATCCTGTTCGGCAGCCAGGCTTACCTTCAGGCCCCGCTGACCTTTGATCGGCACACGGTGCGTGTCTGGCTCGACGAGGCGCGCATCGGCATTGCCGGCAAGAACACCGCCATTGGCGACGCCATTGGCCTGGCCCTCAAACGCCTGCGCCAACGGCCGGCCCAAAGCCGGGTACTGATTCTGGTCACTGACGGCGCCAACAACGGTGGCGAGATCGATCCGCTGACGGCGGCGCGACTGGCGGCCAAGGAAGGGGTGAAAATCTATCCGATCGGCATCGGCGCAGACCCGGAACAAAGCGGCACCTTGGGTTTTCTCGGCATCAACCCAAGCCTGGATCTTGATGAACCCTCCCTGATGTCCATCGCCGAAGCTACCGGCGGCCAGTATTTCCGCGCACGTGATGGCAAGGAGTTGCAGGCCATCAAGGCTACCCTCGATCAACTGGAGCCCGTGACCCAGCAACCGACCCAGGCTCGTCCGGCCCAGGCGTTGTATCACTGGCCGTTGGCGATTGCGCTGTTACTGAGCATTTTATTGGTGGCACGCGAACTCTGGCCGGACAACCCTCTTCAACGGCTGTTTACCAAGGATCTGTTTTTGCAAACGCAACTGCCTGACTGGCGCCAGCGTCTTAAACGCCTGCGCCTGCGGAGACGCCGATGAGCGCGCTCTGGCCGTATTGGTTCCGCCCAGGGTGGTTGCTGCTGTTGCCATTGCTAGGCTGGCTGCTCTGGCAGCTCTGGCACCGGCAGAAGCGCGCCGGCCGCTGGCAGATGATCCTGCCGCCGGCCTTTCACGCGGCGCTGCTCAGTGGTGGCAATGGCCGCGACAGTAAATTACCTTGGGTCGCGCTGGGTGTGGCGTGGCTACTGACGGTTTTCGCGCTGCTCGGCCCGAGCTGGTCGCGAGTAGAACAACTCAGCCAGAAACCTGCCGATCCGCTGGTGGTCATCCTTGAATTGACCCCGGAAATGCTCGCCACCGACGTCCAGCCCAACCGCCTGGAACAAGCCCGGCGCAAGCTGTTTGACCTGCTGCAATACCGTAGCGATGCGCAGACCGCCATTGTTGTCTATGCCGGCAGCGCCCACACGCTGGTGCCGTTGTCGGACGACCTGTCGACCAGCCGCAACTTGCTGGATGCACTCAAGCCGTCGCTGATGCCGGAACCCGGCCACCGCGCTGATCTGGCGGTAGCCAAGGCCCTCGCCTTGCTGGAGCAAGCAGCGCTGGGAGACGGTCGGATCCTGATGATCGGCTCATCCCTCACGGAAACCGAACGCGAAGGCATCCGCCGCGCCCTGAGTGGCAAATCAACACAATGGCTGATGATTGGCGTCGGCACCGCCGAAGGCGCGCCGATCACTCAGGAGGACGGCAGTTTTCTCAAGGACGAACAGGGCGCCATTCTGGTGCCGCATCTGGATGACCCCGGACTGAAAGCCTTTGCCAAAGATCTGGACGGGCGCTATCGCCATGCACGCCTGGGCGACGCGGATCTGCGTGCCCTCGGTTTGCTCGATGGCCCACGCAACTTGCGTAACGATGGCCAGACCTTGCGCCTGGATACTTGGGCCGATCAGGGTTATTGGCTGTTGTTGCCGCTATTGCTTCTGGCGGCTTGCGCCGGACGCCGTGGCTGGTTGTTGTGCCTGCCGTTGTTGCTGGCACTGCCGCAGCCCAGCCAAGCCTTTGAATTCCAGGACCTGTGGTTGCGCCCCGACCAACAGGGCTTGCACTTGCTCAAGCAAAACCGCCCGGCGCAAGCCGCGCAACACTTTGCCGATCACCAATGGCAAGGCGTGGCCCTCTATGAGGCCGGTGATTACACTGGGGCCGCCCAGCGTTTCGCCGAAGGCAACGACGCCCACGCCCACTACAATCGTGGCAACGCCCTGGCTAAAAGTGGTGAACTGGAGGCGGCACTGGATGCCTACGAACAGGCCCTTGAGCGGCAACCGGATTTGCGTCCGGCGTTGACCAACAAGGCACTGGTGGAAAGTCTGCTCAAGCAAAAGGTATCCCCGGCTGCAGCCGAACCGGACAACACCGCCAACGCAACGCCCCAGGTCAATGAGCAGGAAACACCGCCCGGCACCCAGGCTCAACCGTTGAGCAATGGCGAACCGAAAGCCACCGATCATCAGGCCAGCGATACCGAGCAACCGTCGACCCTGCCTCCGCGTCCCGGCGCCAACGAAGTCCCGGGCAGCGAGCTGGGTGACGAACAGCACACTACACCGCCCATGCGCCCGGCCAGCGACAGCATCGAAGGCGAGCAGCAACAGGCACTGGAGCAATGGCTGCGGCAGATTCCGGATGACCCGGCAGAATTGCTCAGGCGCAAATTCTGGTACGAACAGCAACAACATCAGGATCAGGGAAAAACTCGATGACCCGCTTCACCGCTTTCATGATCGCCTTGCTGGTCTGCACTTCGCAGGTCCAGGCAGCCGAGCTGGTCGCCAGTGTCGATCGCGCGCGCCTGAACTCTGGCGAGACGGTCGAGCTGACCCTGGAATCCAACGACGTCACCCAATTCGGCAAACCTGACCTGACGCCGCTGGAGCCGCTGTTCGAAGTCCGAGGCACACGCCAGGTCAACCAATTGAACACGCTCAGTGGCGACAATCGCGCGACCACCCGCTGGATTGTCACGCTGTTGCCATTGCAGAACGGCAGCGTGGAAATTCCGCCATTGACGCTCGGTGACGCGCAGAGCCAACCGATTACCGTGCAAGTGGTCGCGAGCGAAAGCCAGAACAATCCGAGCAAACAGGCCGCGGTTTTCATCGACGCCAGCCTCGATCAAACCAGCGTCTACGTGCAAGCCCAGGCGATCCTGACCTTGCGCATCTACCATTCGGTGCCGCTGTACGACGACAGCAGCTTGCCCCCGCTGCAGATTCCCGATACGCGCATCGAACAGCTCGGCGAATCGCGCACCTACGAAAAAGACATCAACGGTGTGCGCCACGGCGTTATTGAAATGCGCTACGCGATCTATCCGCAGCACAGCGGCGAACTGATCATTCCGGGGCAGATTTTCAACGCTGCCCTGGTGGACGCGCAGCCCGCCAAGGACGCCTCGGCCCAAACGCCGAAGTCGGGAAAACTCATGCGTGTCAGCTCCGGCGAACTCCTGCTGACAGTCAAGGCCAAACCCATCACCTACCCTGCCGACCTGCCGTGGCTGCCGGCGCGCAGCCTGAGCCTGAGCGAGAGCTGGAGCCCGGAGCCGGAACATGTCCAGGTCGGCGACTCGCTGACGCGCAGCCTTAAAGTCACCGCCGAAGGGCTGTCCAGCTCGCAACTGCCGCCGCTGCCGGGTACCGAAGTCAGCGGCTTGCGCCGTTATCCGGATCAGCCGGTGCTGGGCAACCAGAACAGTGAACGCGGCCTGGTTGGCAGTCGCGAAGACCGTGAAGCGCTGGTTCCGTCCCGAAGCGGTTCGATCGAATTGCCGTCGGTTGAAGTGGTCTGGTGGAACACCTTTGAAGATCATCTGGAACACAGCAGCCTGCCCGCCCGAACCCTGCAAGTAGCGGCCAATCCAAGCCTGATGGTCGATACACCGGCCGGCACTGCCCCGACCAATGCCACCGCCGACAGCGAAACGCTGTGGCGCTGGCAACTCAGCACGCTGATTCTGGCCTGTACCACCCTGCTCGGCTTCGGCCTGTGGTGGCGGGCGCGCTGGCAACCGGCAATCCTGCGCGCCGCGCAAACCGGCCCGAGCCCGCGCACCGTGCTCGACGACCTCAAGCGTGCCTGCCAGGCCAACGACCCCCACGCCACCCGCCAGGCCCTCGACGCCTGGGCCAGGCAACAACCGGAAACCCTGGCCGACATGGCCGCCCGCTTCGTCCCGTTGTCCGACGCGCTCGACGGTCTGAACGGCGCGCTCTACAGCGAGACCGGCCAGCATTGGCAAGGTGAAGAACTGTGGCGGGTGATTCGCACCATTCCGATAGCCGAACGGGTCCAGGACCCGGTGGCTGACAGCGGCTTGCCGCCGCTTTATCCCAAATAATCAAAAAGCCGTGGTCACACCTCACATGGCCACGGCTTCTGTATGGAATTTGTCATGCGCTTGTTTCACACCTCCGACTGGCACCTCGGGCAGAACCTGCACGGCCAGGATCGCGATTTCGAGCACGGTTGTTTTCTCGACTGGCTGCTGCGCCAGCTCAAACTGCAGCAACCGGATGTGCTGCTGATCGCCGGCGATATCTTCGATACGGTCAACCCACCGGTCAAAGCCCAGGAACGTCTTTACGACTTCATCGTCAGCGCCCACGAGCAGCAACCGTTGCTGACCATCGTGATGATTGCCGGCAACCACGATTCCGGTTCACGGATCGAATTGCCCGCGCCGTTGATGCGCCGTTTGCGCACTCATGCGTTGGGCCGCGTGTTGTGGCTGGACGACGGGCAACTCGACGCCGAACGTTTGCTGTTACCGCTGCCGAACGCAAAAGGTAAAACCGTCGCCTGGTGCCTGGCGCTGCCGTTCTTGCGGCCTGCCGAAGTCACCGGCCCGCACTTGGGCGACAATTATCTGCGCGGCATCGGACAGGTTCATGAATGGCTGATCGAGGCAGCCAACGCCAAACGCAAGAAGGGCCAGGCGCTGATCGCCATCAGCCATGCGCACATGGCCGGTGGTTCGGTCTCGGAAGACTCCGAGCGCAGCGTGATCATCGGCAATGCCGAAGCCCTGCCCGCCAGCCTGTTCGGGCCGAGTATCAGCTACGTTGCCTTGGGCCACCTGCACAAACCGCAGAAGGTCAACGGTGAAGAACGTATTCGCTACAGCGGCTCGCCAATCCCGCTGTCGTTCTCCGAGATCGGCTATCAACACCAGATTCTCGACATCACGCTCGATGGCGAAACCCTGGTCAGCGTTGAACCGAGACTGATCCCCCGTGCGGTCAATCTGCAACGCATTGGCCCGGCGCCTCTGGCAGAAATCCTCCTGCAACTGGCCGATCTGCCCAATATCGATCTGCTGGCCGACTACCAACGCCAACCCTGGCTTGAAGTGCGGGTTCGTCTGGACGAGCCGCAGCCAGACCTGCGCAACCAAATCGAAACCGCGCTGCAAGGCAAGGCCGTGCGTCTGGTGCGAATCGCCGCCGAATACGCGGGTAACGGCAACCGCGAAGGCGCCGACGAGGGCGACGCCTTGATCGAGCTCGACCACCTCACACCTCAGGAACTGTTCCGCCGTGCCTGGCAGGACAGCTACGGCAGCGAGGTTGACGAACAAACGCTCAAAGACTTTGCCGAGCTATTGCAAGACGTACAGTTGGAGAGCGAACAACCATGAAGATCCTCGCGATCCGCCTGAAAAACCTTGCCTCCCTGGCCGGCCCGTTTGAAATCGATTTCACCGCCGAACCGTTGGCCAGCGCCGGTTTGTTCGCGATTACCGGACCGACCGGCGCCGGTAAAAGCACCTTGCTTGACGCCCTGTGCCTGGCCCTGTTCGGTGCCGTACCGCGCCTGAACAACACCGGACGCGACGCCAAGGTGCCCGATGCCGATGGCGAAATCGGCACCGGTGACCCGCGCACCTTGCTGCGCCGTGGTACTGGCGAAGGCTATGCCGAAGTGGATTTCGTCGGGGTCGATGGTCGTCGCTACCGCGCACGCTGGGAGGCCAACCGCGCCCGGGAAAAGGCCGGTGGCAAGTTGCAAGCCAGCCGCCAGAGCCTGCGCGATATCGATCAGGATCAACTGCTGGCCAGCCAGAAAGGCGAATACAAAAGCCAGCTCGAAGCCGCCCTGGGCCTGAATTTCGAACAGTTCACCCGCGCCGTGCTGCTGGCGCAGAGCGAGTTCAGTGCCTTTCTCAAGGCCGATGACAACGACCGCAGCGAACTGCTGGAAAAGCTCACCGACACCGCGCTCTACACCCGCCTCGGTCGCCGCGCCTTCGACAAGACCAAGGAAGCCCGCGAAGCCCACAAGCTGTTGCAGGATCAGGCCAGCGGTGTCACGCCGCTGTCTCCTGAAGACCGGGCCGAACTGGATTCGCGCTTCAATGCCGCCCAGCAACAATTGAAGCTGCAACAGGCACAGCTCAAACAACTGGAACAACAGCATGGCTGGCTCAAGGATTTGCGTCAGTTGCAAGATGCGCAGCAAGCCGCCGCCGAGCAACTGCACAGTGCGCAGCAAACGTGGGAAGCTCTGGCCGGCGAGCGCCTGAAACTCACGCGCCTTGAACAACTTGCCCCGCAACGTCACCAGTTCGCCCGCAAGACTGGGCTCGATGCGCAACTGACGCCGCTGGCCGAACAAATTGCCGAGCACACTCGCCAGCACGGCGAACTCAACCAGCGGCAGACGCAACTGGAGCAGGCGCTCGAGTCGGCAACAATTGCCCTGAGCCAAGCGCAGCAGCGACACAGCGAAAGCGCCCCGCTGTTGCGTCAGGCCTTTGAAGAGCAAAGCACCCTCGCCCGCCTCGCCAGGGACACCGCCCTCAGCGCCGAAACCCGACAAGCTGCCGAGCAGGCCTGCACCGAAGGCCAGAGCGCGATTCAGGCGTTGCAGGAAAAACAGGTTCAGGTCGCCGAGCGCCTGCAAAAGATTGCCGCCGAGCTGGAACAAAGCGCCTCTCTGGCGCCGCTGAGCGATGCGTGGAATGCCTATCGCGACCGCTTGCAACAACTGATGTTGATCGGCAATCGCCTGAACAAGGGCCAGGGCGAACTGGCCAGCCTCGAACGGAGCGCCGCGCACAGCGCCCAAGCGCTGGCCGAGCAAAAGCAACAGTTGGAAGTGTTGTTCAAAGAGGCCGGCGCCGAGCCCGAAGCCGTCGCCGAGCAAATCGGTATCCTCGGCAATCTGCTGCAGGACAATCGTAAACAGCTGCGTGCCGTCGAAGACCTGACGCGGCTCTGGGCCAGTCAGCAAGCGCTGGAAAAACACGGCGCCGAGCTGCATCAGCGCCTGCTCGATGCGCAACTGGAGCGCGAGCGGTTGACTGAGGACGGGGTGAAGACCAAAGCCGAACTCAGCGTCGCCGAGCAAACCCTCAACGTCACCCGTGAACTGCTCGAGCGCCAGCGTCTGGCTCGCAGCGCCAGTGTCGAAGAGCTACGCACGCAGTTGCAGGACGACCAGCCGTGCCCGGTCTGTGGCAGCAACGAGCATCCGTATCATCAGCCGCAGGCCCTGCTGCAAAGCCTCGGTCGTCATGATGAATCCGAACAGGCCAGCGCGCAGCAAGCGGTGGATCGGCTCAAGGAAAAACTCACCGAGTTGCGCGCCGACGTCGGTGGCGTGATCGCCCGACAGAAAGAGCTATTGCAACAACAGGAGCAATTGACCGCCCAGCTTCAGGCACTGACGCCGAGCCTTGAAGCGCATCCGCTGGCAACCACGTTGCTCAATCAGGACGCCGACAAGCGCGACGCCTGGCTGGTCCGGCAAAACGAGCAATTGAACCAGAGCATCACCCAGGACGAGCAACGCCAGAGCGCCCTGCTCACCCTGCAACAGGACGCGGCGCGTCTGACCCAGCAACTGCGCAACGCCGAAACCGCGCATCAGCAAGCGGCGCAGCACCTGAGCGATCAACAACGGGAACTGAGCAGCGACCGTCAGCGACTCGATGAGGAACTCAGCGCGTTCGCCAGCCTGCTACCGGCAGACACCTTGGAAGCCCTGCGCGTCGAGCCCGCGGCGACCTTCCTGCAGCTGGATCGGCAAATTGCCGAGCGCCTGGCGCAAGCCGATCAGCACAAAGAAGAGTTGACCGAACAGCAGCAACGCCAGCAAATGCTGGAGAAGGAACAGGATCGCCAGCTCAGCCGCGCGCAACAGTTGCAAAGCGCCGAACAGCAATTCAACGCACTGGCCGCCCAGCAACAGGCCAGCGAGGCGAAACTCGCGCAACTGCTGGGTGAACACGGCAGCGCCGAGCACTGGCAGCAGCAGCTCGAACAGGCTGTGGAACAGGCGCGCAACGCCGAAAACTCAACGGCCCAGGCACTGCAGAACGTGCGCACACAATGTGTGCAGATCGTTACGCAGTTGAAAGCACAACAGGAGCGTCAGCAGATCCTGGAAAACGAAGACCGAGAGCTGACGGGCAAAATCGCCGAGTGGCGCGCGCGTCATCCTGAGTTGGACGACGGCGATCTCGAAGACCTGCTGCGTGTCGATGACACTCAGGTCAGCGAACTGCGTCAGCGCTTGCAGCACAACGAAAAAGCCGTTGAGCAGGCCAAGGTACTGCTGCAGGAACGTGACCAGCGTCTGGCCGACCATCAAGCGCTGCACAACGGCAATCTCGATGCCGAACAACTCGCCGGCGCCCTCGCCGACCTGCAAGGTCAATTCAACCTCAGCGAGCAACAATGCGCCGAACTGCGCGCCGAGCAAGCCGAAGATCAGCGACGGCAGAATGCCAATCAGGCGCTGACCGAGCAAATTGCCAAGGCCTACGCCGAGTTCCAGCGCTGGGCGCGCCTGAATGCTCTGATCGGTTCCGCCACTGGCGACACGTTCCGGAAGATCGCCCAGGCCTACAACCTCGACCTGTTGGTGCACCACGCCAACGTGCAACTGCGGCAACTGGTGCGCCGTTATCGCCTCAAGCGTGGCGGCAGCATGCTCGGCCTGTTGGTGATGGACACCGAGATGGGTGACGAACTGCGCTCGGTGCATTCGCTGTCGGGCGGCGAGACTTTCCTGGTGTCGCTGGCCCTGGCGCTTGGGCTCGCCTCAATGGCTTCAAGTACCTTGAAAATCGAATCGCTGTTCATCGACGAAGGCTTCGGCAGTCTGGACCCCGAGTCGCTGCAACTGGCCATGGACGCGCTCGACGGCTTGCAGGCGCAAGGTCGCAAGGTTGCGGTGATTTCCCATGTGCAGGAAATGCATGAGCGCATTCCGGTGCAGATTCAGGTGCGCCGCCAAGGCAACGGTCTCAGCACGCTGGAGGTGAAATGAGTACGCTGTATTCGTTCCGACGTTGCCCATACGCCATGCGAGCGCGCATGGCCTTGCGCTACGCCGGCGTTGCCGTGGACATCGTCGAAGTCAGCCTGAAGGCCAAGCCGCCAGAGATGCTCGCGCTATCGAGCAAAGGCACGGTGCCGGTGCTCAGCGTCGACGGCCAAGTGATCGAGGAAAGCCTGGACATCATGCGTTGGGCGTTGGCACAAAACGATCCGCAGGACTGGCTGCTCAAGGATGATCCGCAAAGGCAGTTGCGAATCGCAGAGCTGATCGCGGAAAACGATCAGTCGTTCAAAATTCATCTCAATCGCTACAAGTACGCCGAACGCTACCCCGAGCAACCGATGGAAACCTATCGCGCCGAGGGCTCGCAGTTTTTGCACAAGCTGGATCAACTGCTGGAACGTCGCGACTACTTGTTGGCGCAACACCCCTGCCTGGCCGATGTGGCGCTGATGCCGTTCATACGGCAATTCGCCCATGTCGATCGCGACTGGTTCGCGCAGACGCCGTATCGGCATTTACAGGCGTGGCTGCAACGGTTTCTGGAGTCAGACCTGTTCACTTCAATCATGAAGAAGTAACCGATACCTGTAGAAGCAAGGCTTGCCCGCGATGGGGCCGTCAAGGACGCAAAAAAACATCGCGGGCAAGACTTGCTCCTACAAGGACGGTGGTGTTTCAAGGAATCAGGCCAATACTTCGCACATTCCGATCACCGAGCAATCGACCTCGAACGGCCCGAAAAAACTGCTCTCAGGTTCGATTGGCGGATTACCGGCCAGCAGGCCCATGCCCTTGGCGATGTCGATGTTGCGCGCAATGTTGTGGTTAGCTTCGATGGCCCGCGCTACACCACCTATCGAACCTTGCCCGATCCCCAGCAAGGAAAATCCATTGGTGATGAAAGCCAGGAAGGCGATGACCAAGAGTTTGCATCTGTTCATGCTCCGCCGACTCCTGCGAGGTCAGCTTGATCGACCATCGCCTGTTGGGCGCGGTGTTCAAACTGGATACCAGGATGGGCGACCTGAATCGGCGCTTCGTAGGTTTGTTGTGACTGCGGCGAAAGACTGACAACCAGCACCATGACCAGGTAAAGACCGATAGCCACATAGGCGCCGCGTTTGGCGGAAGTGATGATTGCGTGGGCCATGATGAACTCCGTGGACATGTTTCAGAGTCCACAGATTCAATCAAAACAGCCCCAAGAACCAACGAGTCTCGTCTATACCAGATATCAACTTCGTTGATCATTAAGCCAGACTATCTCAGTCTTCAATCAAACTGATCATGCGCTCGCGGGCCGCGTCAGGCTCGCCGGAAATCGGCTCTGCCGCTGACAGAATCGGGGTCGAATAGAGAAACAGCAAAACCACGGCCAGACGCATCGCCATATTGTCGATCCTTTTCTTGGGAAGGAGTCAATAAATTCGCGCCAAATTTAAACCGCTGGCCAGATGATATCAAGCGATACCTTGATGGCAATTTGATGCTGTCGTAAATGCGTTATGCAGGAGCGACATCACTTCAGCGCTTTTCGAGTGGTTGACCCTCGATCGGCAAGTGACTTCGCTCCTGCATAAAGGCAGCAGAAAGGAAATTTCAGTGCTGGGTTTTGTGATCCAGCGCGGCGTAGAAGTTAGCGCTTTGTTGCAAGTATTTCTGGGTGTAGCTCTGGGTGTGGGATTTTTTGTCGCTGATTTCAACGTTGGCGCTGGCTGGCAGAGCCACGGTGGCAGAGATGGCGGACGCGGCGATTACGGAGAAGAGATTGAAGTTCATGCTGTATTCCTCGAAGTCAGTTGGCTTGCATGCCCGGTGGGGCCGTGAAGCAAACTTAACCCTCGAAGAACGAGGCCTTGAAATGCTTTGTAGCATTACCACATATCAGCCTCATTGATAGAAAGACGCAGGCCCCGCAAACCGGGGCCTGCGGCCTATTGTCGCAGCAAAAACCTGAGGTCGCTCGGGGCGTCCATCGGCAGTTTTTGTACGGTCTTGCCCAGCAAACCGGTGTTGGCGTCGCGTTCGAGGACGACAATCTGGTTACTTTTCTGGTTGGCGATCAGCACGAACTTGCCGCTTGGATCGAGGCTGAATTCACGCGGATGATCGCCCTCCACCGCTCGGCGTTGCAGCTCCTTGAGATGGCCGGTCGCCGGGTCGATGGCGAACACCAGCAACTGATTGGCGGTGCCACGGTTACTGACGTAGAGGAATTTGCCGTCGGCCGAGCTGTGCAGCGCAGCAGCGGCTTTGTCGGTAACCGGCTGACCGGCTGCCAGCTCAACGAGCTGCGTTTGTTCAAGCTTGCCATCGCGGTAGTCGAACACGGCGACCTGGGCGCTCATTTCCATGGTCAACCAAGCGTGGTTGCCATCGGCGCTGAACAGCAGATGCCGCGGACCGCTACCGGGCGGTAACTGGACGAAAGCTGGCGTGGCCGGGGTCAACGGCAGTTGCGGATTGGCCTTTGGGTCGAAACGGTAGACAAAAACCTTGTCCGCACCCAGGTCATTGGAGAACACGAACTTGCCATCGGGCGATGGAACCGTCGAATGCACGTGCGCTGACATCTGCCGCTCGGCATTGACCCGACTGGCCGGGTGACTGCTCATCTGCACCACGGGCTTGAGCGCGCCATCAGCGCCGATCGGCAACACCGCCAGGGTCCCGCCCGGGTCTTCGGCCACCGAATAATTGCTGACGAACAAATGGCTGGCATCGTTGCTCAGGCTCGAATGCGTCGGCTCATTGCCCAGGCTCTGTACCTGATTGATCAGGCTCAGTGCCTGGCTTTTCGGGTCAATCGAGTAGCTGCTGACACGCCCAACCGGATCTTTCTGGCCCGGGCCGTTTTCGTTGACCACAAACAGGTGCCGCTGATCCTTGGAAAGGGTCAGCCACGACGGGTTTTCGCTTTGAATGACTTGCAAGGGCCTGGCGGCGATCTGCCCGGTTGCGCTGTCAAAATTGAGCCGGTAAATGCCTTGGCTCTGCCCACCGGTGTACGAACCCACGAGCAATTGATAATCATCGGCCCACGTTGCCTGAACGCCCATCGCGCCCATGCTGCCGGCGATTAACAGTGACCACAGCTTATTCATCCGCAGGTTCATCGTCGTCGTTGTCGCCACTGACGACATCGCCGAGGCACACCAGTCGGTGTTCGCCGTTGTTATCGCTGATCAGCCAGCTTTGCAGTGTGGCGTCGAACGTCGCGGCCTGGATCTGCGCCGGGGTGAACTCCCAGTGCAACGCATTGCGGCCATCCATGCATTCGATGTGCAGATTGTCGTCCTCATCGAGGGCGAATTCGAAGGCATGCAGCCCATCGATTTCCACCATCCCGCAGTGTTCGAGGGCGTTGAGCAAGGTGTCGGTTGCAGCTGTCATGGCAGTCGATCTTTGAATGGGAAAAACGCAATGATAGCTCATGCACTTGATGATTGTTCCACACAAACCTGTGGGAGCGGGCTTGCCCGCGATGACGGTATGTCAGCCAACAATTGCGTTGGCTGATACACCGTCATCGCGAGCAAGCTCGCTCCCACAGGGAACCCGGTCGTTAGATGGCCTCGCGCGATGGCTTGCCATCCACCAGCCGCTGAATGCGCAACGGATTGGCATTTTTCAGGGCATCCGGCAGCAGGTTGTCCGGGTAGTTCTGGAAACATACCGGGCGCAGGAAACGATCGATCGCCAGGGTGCCCACCGACGTGCCGCGGGCATCCGAGGTCGCCGGATACGGCCCGCCATGGACCATCGAATCACACACTTCGACCCCGGTCGGATAGCCATTGAGCAGGATTCGACCGACCTTCAGTTCCAGCAACGCCGTCAGTTCGCTGAACTGCTGGAAGTCCGCCTGTTCGCCGATGATGGTCGCTGTCAGTTGACCGTGCAGGCCGTTCAACGCAGCGCTCAGCTGCGCTTGATCCGCCACTTCGACAACGACGGTGGTCGGCCCGAACACTTCCTCCTGCAGTACTTCATCGCCGTTGATCAACAAACTGACATCAGCCTTGAACAACTGGGGTTGCGCCCGGCGTCCCTGCTGCGGTTGACCCGCCAGTTGCTCGATGCCCGGATGATCGAGGAGCTTTTGCAGGCCTTTGCCGTAGCTGGCCAGCGTCCCGGCATTGAGCATGGTTTGCGCCGGTTGATCCGCCATCACATCGGCCAGCAGTTTTTGAAACGCGCTGAACTGAGGCGAGCGAATACCGATCACCAACCCCGGATTGGTGCAGAACTGGCCGCAACCTTGCACTACCGAGGCCGCCAGCTCACGGGCAATGGTCTCGGTACGCACCTGCAACGCCTCGGGCAGGAGGATCACCGGGTTGATGCTCGACATTTCGGCGAACACCGGAATCGGTTGAGGGCGCGCCGCGGCCATATCGCACAATGCCCGACCGCCCTTGAGCGACCCGGTAAAGCCCACCGCCTGAATCGCCGGGTGCTTGACCAGCGCTTCGCCGACCCCACCGCCATAAATCATGTTGAACACACCGGCCGGCATCGAGGTTTTTTCCGCCGCCCGGATGATCGCGTCAGCGACGTGCTCGGCCGTTGCCATGTGGCCACTGTGGGCCTTGAACACCACCGGGCAACCGGCAGCCAATGCCGACGCGGTGTCGCCACCGGCAGTCGAGAACGCCAAGGGAAAATTACTGGCGCCGAATACCGCCACCGGGCCGAGACCGATACGGTACTGGCGCAGCTCGGGACGCGGCAGCGGTTGACGGTCCGGCAGTGCCTTGTCGATACGCGCACCGTAGAAATCGCCGCGACGCAGCACGTTGGCGAACAGACGCATCTGGCCACTGGTGCGGCCCCGTTCGCCGATGATCCGCGCTGCCGGCAGTGCCGTTTCGCGGCAAACCAGAGAGACGAAATCATCACCCAGCGCATCCAGCTCAGAGGCAATCGCGTCCAGGAACTGCGCGCGCCGCTCTGCGCTCAAGCTGCGGTAAGCCGGGAACGCGGCAGCGGCAGCCTTGGCGACGGTATCGACTTCCTCCGGCGTGGCCTGGATGAAATCATGGGGCAATGCCTCGCCGGTTTCGGCGTCGACGCTCTGCAGCTTGACGCTACCCAACGCGCTGCGCTGGCCGCCGATGTAGTTGTGACCAAGAATCAGGGACATTCAATATTCCTCAAAGTGTGCCAACGGTGCCGGGCTCGAACGCTGCTGCAACCGGTGCGATGCCATTGATCAGCGGCGCGCCAAATTCAGCCTGGCTGATCTCGAACACATCCCCCGGTTGCGTGCGCACGCCATCGGCAAACGACAGCGTTGCAGTCCCGAAGAAATGAATGTGCACATCCCCCGGGCGCAGGAATTGGCTGTATTTGAAATGGTGGAACTCAAGGTTCGCCAGGCTGTGGCACATGTTGGCTTCGCCGCTGAGGAACTCGTTCTGCCACAGCACTTCGCCGTCGCGCAGAATTCGGCTGGTGCCGGCCAGATGCTGGGGCAATTCACCGACCCGCAACTCCGGACCATAACTGCAACTGCGCAGTTTCGAGTGGGCCAGATAAAGGTAATTCTTGCGCTCCATGACGTGATCGGAGAATTCGTTGCCCACGGCGAAACCGAGGCGATACGGTTTGCCGTCATGGCCGATTACATACAGGCCGCTGAGTTCCGGTTCCTCACCGGCGTCTTCGGCAAACGGCGGCAACGGGAATGGCTGGCCGGGACGCACAACGATGCTGCCGTCGCCCTTGTAGAACCATTCCGGTTGTACACCCGCCTGACCTGCGGCGGGTTTACCGCCCTCCACGCCCCACTTGAAAATGCGCATGGTGTCGGTCATCGCCGCTTCGTCACCGGCCTGCTGGTGCATCTTGTCCCGGGCCGAGGCGCTGCCCAAGTGGGTCAGGCCGGTGCCGCTGACCAGCATGTGCGCAGGGTCCGGGTGATCCAGCGGTGGCAGGATGCGCAGTTGTGTCAGCAGTTGCGCGTAATCGTGGCTGATCCCCAGGCCCAAGGCTTGTACTTGTTGCTCAAGGCCAACGCCTGCCTCGATAGCCGCCAGGGCCAGGTCGCGAACGGTGCGGGCGTCTTGCACTTCGCACACCAGGCCATCCTCGACCACACCTACGCGGCGTTCGCCGTTACTTAATTCGAATTGAACCAAACGCATGAAATTTCTCCTGTTATTCCAAACACTTCAGTTCCCTGTGGGAGCGGGCTTACCCGCGATGACGGCTGCACATTCAACATTGATGTGCCAGATCAATTGCTATCGCGGGCAAGCCCGCTCCCACAGGGATGGTGGTGATTTCCGGTTTTGTGTCAGGTACGGGTCGCGCCACGTGCACTGGCCGCAAACTCATCCGTCGGCAGCACATGCTTGCGCTCCAGCAACCGATAAACCACGCCAGTCAAGATCAGCCCGAACACCATCACGCACGACAGGAAATACAGGCCGGAAGCCAGGTTGCCGGTGTATTCCTTGAGCGCACCAATGACGAACGGGCCGATGTAGCCGCCGAGGTTGCCCACCGAGTTGATCAGCGCAATCCCCGCCGCCGCACTGGCACCGGCGAAGAACCGGCCCGGCAAGGTCCAGAACACCGCCGTACAGGAGAACAGCGCGAACGCCACCAGGCACAGTGCTGCCAGTTGCAGCACTGGCACCGACAGCCAGGCACTGAGGAACAGGCCGATGGCGCCCAGTACATAGAGCACCGCCAGATGGCCGTAGCGATCATTCAATCGGTCGGAACTGCGTGGAATGATCAACAGGCCGATGATCCCGAAAATGTACGGCACCGATGACACGAACCCGGTCACCAGATCGCTGCCGCCGAACTGCTTGATCAACGTCGGCAACCACAAACCGAGGCCATAAATGCTCAAGGTCACCGGCAGGTAGAACAGCGCCAACAGCAACACGCGCTTGTCCTTGAGGGCGTGCAAAGGATTGCCGTGACGGGTCTGGCCGTACGCTTCGAGGTCTTTTTTCAGTTCGCCGGTGAGCCAGTCCTTTTCCGCCTGGTCCATCCACTTCACTTGCTGAGGGCCGTCAGGCAACCAGCGCAACACGGGCCAGGTCAGCAGGATCGCCGGGGCGCCGATAACGATGAACAGCCACTGCCAGCCGTGCAGCCCAAGCACACCGTCCATGCCCAACAAGCCGCCGGACACGGGACCTGTGATCATCATGGCAATGGGTTGGGACAGGATGAACAGCCCGAGGATCTTGCCGCGATGGCGGACCGGGAACCACTGGGTGATGTAGTACAGAACGCCAGGGAAGAAACCCGCTTCGGCGGCACCGAGCAAAAACCGCATGACGTAGAAGCTGTTCGGCCCTTGTACGAACGCCATGCCAATGGTGATTGCACCCCAGGTGACCATGATCCGCGCAAACCAGCGCCGCGCGCCGAAGCGGTCGAGCATCAGGTTGCTGGGGATTTCCAGCAGGAAGTAACCAATGAAGAACAGCCCTGCACCGAGACCGTAGGCCGCGTCGCCCAGGCCGATGTCGGCGCCCATGTGCAATTTGGCGAAGCCCACTGCGGAGCGATCCACATAGGCGATCAGGTACAGCAGGATCAGGAAGGGAATCAGTTTCAGCGTGATGCGACGAATAAGCCGCAATTCCTGGCTCATGAGATCGGTCTCCGATTGTTGTTTTTATAGAACCTCGGGGGACGCCTCTCGCGACAAATCGCCAGGACCATCCCTCCGCTGAAAATGACTATATAGTATTACTATTTACTCAACAACTCTTCCAAAGCGGCGAATTTGAGCTTATGTTACGCCTCAGCTCGAACAATATAGTCATACAATAAGAGAATCGATCATGTCTGATAAGAAACCCACCCTGCGCTCCGCCCAATGGTTTGGCACCGCCGACAAGAACGGCTTCATGTACCGCAGCTGGATGAAGAATCAGGGCATCGCCGACCACCAGTTCCACGGCAAGCCGATCATCGGCATCTGCAATACCTGGTCGGAACTGACCCCATGCAACGCGCATTTCCGCCAGATCGCGGAACACGTCAAACGCGGGGTGATCGAGGCCGGGGGCTTCCCGGTGGAATTCCCGGTGTTCTCCAACGGCGAATCCAACCTGCGCCCGACCGCCATGCTCACCCGCAACCTGGCGAGCATGGACGTTGAAGAAGCGATTCGCGGCAACCCGATTGACGGTGTGGTGCTGTTGACCGGTTGCGACAAGACTACCCCTGCATTACTGATGGGCGCCGCCAGTTGCGACGTGCCGGCCATCGTCGTCACCGGCGGGCCGATGCTCAACGGCAAACACAAGGGCAAGGACATCGGCTCGGGCACCGTGGTCTGGCAGCTCAGCGAACAGGTCAAGGCTGGCACCATCACCATCGATGACTTCCTTGCAGCCGAGGGCGGCATGTCCCGCTCGGCCGGCACCTGCAACACCATGGGCACCGCCTCAACCATGGCCTGCATGGCGGAAGCCCTCGGTACTTCCCTGCCCCACAACGCCGCGATTCCGGCCGTGGATGCACGCCGTTATGTGCTGGCGCACATGTCCGGCATGCGCGCGGTGGAGATGGTCCGCGAAGACCTGAAACTGTCGAAGATCCTGACCAAGGAAGCCTTCGAAAACGCTATTCGTGTGAACGCGGCCATTGGTGGCTCGACCAACGCGGTGATCCATTTGAAAGCCATCGCCGGGCGCATCGGCGTGGAACTGGATCTGGACGACTGGACCCGCATCGGTCGCGGCATGCCGACCATCGTCGACCTGCAACCATCCGGGCGCTTCCTGATGGAAGAGTTCTACTACGCCGGCGGTCTGCCTGCGGTACTGCGTCGTCTCGGCGAGGCCAACCTGATCCCCAACCCGAATGCTTTGACCGTGAACGGCAAGTCCATTGGCGAGAACACCAAGGATGCGCCGATCTATGGCGAAGACGAAGTGATTCGCACCCTCGACAACCCGATCCGTGCCGACGGCGGTATCTGCGTGCTGCGCGGCAACCTGGCGCCACTGGGCGCGGTACTCAAGCCGTCCGCCGCGACGCCTGAATTGATGCAGCATCGTGGACGCGCCGTGGTGTTCGAGAATTTCGACATGTACAAAGCGCGGATCAACGACCCGGAGCTGGACGTGGATGCCAACTCGATTCTGGTCATGAAGAATTGCGGGCCGAAGGGTTATCCGGGCATGGCTGAAGTCGGCAACATGGGCTTGCCGGCCAAGTTGCTGGCTCAGGGCGTGACCGATATGGTGCGCATTTCCGATGCACGCATGAGTGGCACCGCGTATGGCACCGTGGTCCTGCACGTTGCCCCTGAAGCCGCTGCGGGCGGTCCGTTGGCGACGGTAAAAGAAGGCGACTGGATCGAGCTCGACTGCGCCAGCGGCCGGCTGCACCTGGACATCCCGGATGCGGAACTGGCCGCACGCATGGCCGACCTGCAACCACCGCAGCAATTGCTGGTAGGCGGTTACCGTCAGCTGTACATCGACCATGTGTTGCAGGCTGATCAAGGCTGCGACTTCGACTTCCTGGTCGGCTGCCGCGGAGCCGAAGTACCGCGTCATTCTCACTGACCCCTCTCCACCGATCGTTCCCACGCTCCGCGTGGGAATGACTCAACGGACGCTCCGCGTTCGGCTGTTGACTTGGGACGCAGAGCGTCCCTGGCTGCATTCCCACGCGGAGCGTGGGAACGATCAATCCGCCTCAAGAGTGTGTCGTGCCTGCTATCATGCGCAGCACCTCCACGCACAGGACCGCGCCACTCCCCATGGATTACCGCAAACCCTCCGACCGCAAAAGCATGCACTCGCGTATCGTCCAGGAATTGGGCATGCAGATCGTCTCCGGACGCTTCCTGCCAGACGACAAACTGCCCGCCGAGGCGTTGCTGTGTGAAGAATATGCGGTCAGTCGGCCAGTCCTGCGTGAAGCCACACGGGTGCTGGTTGCCAAGGGTCTGGTGTACTCCCGCCCGCGGGTGGGCACCGTGGTCAAACCACGTCGGGAATGGCACATGCTCGACCCGGACGTGTTGCATTGGCTGATGCAAAGCAGCCCGCAAAATGAATTCTTCAATCTGTTGACCAGTGTACGCAGCATCATCGAACCGGCGGCCGCCGCCCTCGCCGCGCAGTTCGCCACCGACGACGACATCGCCGCGATCGGCGAAGCCTACCAACGCATGGAAACCGCGCCGACGCCTGAAGCCTTGCTGCAACCGGACCTGGATTTCCACAGTCGCATTGCCGACGCTACCCACAACGACTTGCTGGCCAACCTGTGCAACATGCTGTCGGTGGCCATCGCCGAGGCCTTGAAGCATTCCAACCAACGCCCGAACCTGCATGAACTGGCGTTGCCACGGCACAAGGCGATTCTCACCGCCATCGAAAACCGCGACGCCCTGGGTGCGCGGCATGCGACGCTGGTGCAGCTGGATGATGCGCGCAGTGCGTTGAATGTCGTGCTGGGTAGCGATCCCGCCTGACCACCACTATCCCTGTGGGAGCTGGCTTGCCAGCTCCCACAGGAAGTGTGTCGATCTTGAGATGCAAAAAAGCCGCAACCAGGGTTGCGGCTTTTTCATTGCAGCGTGAATCAGTGGGCGAACAACGAATTGCCCTTCTGCCCTGCCAGTTTCTCCGGCTTGATCAGGAATCGCGCCAGTGCCGGCAACAGCCACAGCGCACCGAACATGTTCCACAGCAACATGAAGGTCAGCATCAGACCCATGTCGGCCTGGAACTTGATAGCCGAGAAGATCCAGGTGCACACGCCGATGGCCAGGCACAGGCCGGTGAACAATACGGCTTTACCGGTGGATTTCAGAGTCTGGTAATAGGCTTCCTGCAACGGCAGACCGGCACGCAGGAAACTTTCCAGACGGCTGTAGATGTAGATGCCGTAGTCCACACCAATCCCCACCCCGAGCGCCACCACTGGCAGGGTCGCCACTTTCACGCCGATGCCCATGAATGCCATCAGGGCGTTGCCGAGCACCGAGGTCAGCACCAGCGGCAGCACGATGCACAAGGTCGCCGCCCAGGAACGGAAGGTGATCATGCACATGACCGCTACGCAGATGTACACCAGGATCAGGATGGTCAACTCGGACTTCTTGATCACTTCGTTGGTGGCAGCCTCGATCCCGGCGTTACCGGCAGCCAGGATGAACTCCAGGTTCTCGGTGTTGTGTTCCTTGGCGAAGTCCTGCACGGCATGGACCGCGCGATCCAGGGTTTCAGCCTTGTGATCGTTGAGGAACACCAGCACCGGTGCCAGCGAGCAACTGTTGTTGTACAGGCCATCGGCCCGGGCAATCGAGTTGTTCAGCACGTCCGGGTTGCGCGACAGGGTTTCCCACTTCAGGTTGCCTTCGTTCATGCCCTTGATCATTTGCTTGGACACGGTCACCAGGGAAATCGCCGACTGCACGCCCTCGGTGTTCTGCATCTTCCACATCAGCTCGTCGATCGGCGCCATGGCTTCGTAGCGTGAGCAGCCTTCGGACTTGGTCTTGACCATCACCACCAACACGTCAGAGCTGGTGGAATAGTTGTTGATGATGAAGTTGTTGTCCTTGTTGTAGCGCGAGTCCGGGCGCAGCTCCGGCGCACCCTGGTCGAGGTCACCGATTTTCAGGTTCTGGCTGTACCAGAGGCCGCCGCCGAACGCGATCAGTGCCAGCGCGATGGATACTGGCGCGACTTTCGGGCTGGCGAAGTTCGACAGCAAGCGCCAGAACGGATGTTCGCGAGTCGCATCTTTCTTGCTGCGCGCAACTGCGCGCTTGCTGATGCCGACATAGGAAATCGCTACCGGCAACAGGATCAGGTTGGTGAACACGATCACCGCCACACCGATGGAAGCACCGATGGCCAGCTCGCGAATCACGCCGATATCAATGATCAGCAGCGTGATGAAGCCCACGGCATCGGCGAGGATCGCGATCATCCCGGGCAGGAACAGCTGGCGGAAAGTCCGGCGCGCTGCGGTCAGGGCGTTGTCCGCCTCACTGGATTGCAGGGCGATGCCGTTGATTTTCTGCACGCCGTGGGAAATACCGATGGCGAAGATCAGGAACGGCA
>NZ_RCNW01000209.1:0-98744 GCF_004307605.1 Pseudomonas sp. Sample_24 | reverse complement strand
TCAAGGGCATTGACCTTGAAGTGAACGACAAGGAATTCGTGGTCTTCGTCGGCCCATCGGGCTGCGGTAAATCCACCCTGCTGCGGTTGATCGCCGGGCTGGAGGAAGTCAGCGGTGGCACCATCGAACTCGATGGCCGCGACATCACTGAAGTCAGTCCAGCCAAGCGAGACCTGGCGATGGTGTTCCAGACTTACGCTTTGTACCCGCACATGAGCGTGCGCAAAAACATGTCGTTCGCCCTTGATCTGGCCGGCGTGCCCAAGGCCGAAGTGGAAAAGAAAGTCGGCGAAGCGGCGCGCATCCTTGAACTGGGGCCGATGCTCGAGCGCAAGCCCAAGCAACTGTCCGGCGGGCAACGCCAGCGTGTGGCGATCGGCCGGGCCATTGTGCGCAACCCGAAAATCTTCCTGTTCGACGAACCACTGTCCAACCTCGACGCGGCGCTGCGGGTGCAGATGCGTCTGGAGTTGCTGCGCCTGCACAAAGACCTGCAAGCGACGATGATTTACGTGACCCACGACCAGGTCGAAGCCATGACCATGGCCGACAAAGTCGTCGTGCTCAATGGCGGCAAGATCGAGCAAGTCGGCTCGCCACTGGATCTGTATCACCAGCCGGCCAACCTGTTCGTCGCCGGTTTTCTCGGCACGCCGAAAATGGGCTTCCTCAAAGGTCGGATCACCCAGGTCAATGGCCAGGGCTGTGAAGTGCAACTGGACGCCGGCACCCGCATCAGCCTGGCGCTGAGCGGCGCCAAGCTGAGCGTCGGCGGTGCGGTGACGCTGGGCATTCGCCCCGAGCACCTGGAATTGGCCAAACCCGGCGATTGCACACTGCAAGTCACCGCCGATGTCAGCGAACGCCTGGGCAGCGACACCTTCTGCCATGTTCGCACCGCTTCCGGCGAAGCCCTCACCATGCGTGTACGCGGTGACCTCGCCAGCCGTTATGGCGAAACCCTGAGCCTGCATCTGGATGCCGAACACTGCCATTTATTCGATGCCGACGGCGTGGCACTGACCCGTCCTTTGCGCGTTGCTGCCTGATTTGCGAGAGTGTGTGATGAAACTGAATAAACAGAACCTCAACCACCTCGCCCCCGAAGTGGCCCTGCCCGCCTACGCCCTGAGCGACACGCGCCAAGGTATCGCCCACATCGGCGTCGGCGGTTTCCATCGCGCCCATCAGGCGTACTACACCGACGCGCTGATGAACACTGGCGAGGGCCTGGACTGGGCGATCTGCGGCGTCGGCCTGCGTGCCGAAGACCGCCGCGCCCGCGACGATCTCAAGCAACAGGATTGCCTGTTCACCCTGTTTGAGCTGGGTGATACCTATGACACCGAAGTCCGGGTAATCGGCGCCATTCGCGACATGCTGCTGGCAGAGGACGGTGCGCAAACGCTGATCGACAAACTCGCCGACCCGCAGATTCGCATCGTCTCGCTGACCATCACCGAGGGCGGTTATTGCATCGATGACAGCAACGGCGAGTTCATGGCGCACCTGCCGCAGATCCAGCACGACCTCGCCAACCCGGACTCACCCAAAACCGTGTTCGGTTTTCTTTGCGCGGCACTGGCCAAGCGCCGGGCCGCAGGTATACCCGCGTTTACCTTGATGTCCTGCGATAACCTGCCGCACAACGGCGCGGTCACTCGCAAAGCACTGCTGGCATTCGCCGCGCTGCGGGACGCCGAGTTGCGCAACTGGATCGAGCGCAACGTGACGTTCCCCAACGCCATGGTCGACCGCATCACGCCGATGACCAGTACTGAGCATCGCCTGCTGCTGGCGGACAAACATGGCGTCGATGACGCCTGGCCGGTGGTCTGCGAACCCTTTGTGCAATGGGTGCTGGAAGACAAGTTCGTCAATGGCCGGCCGGCCTGGGAAAAGGTCGGCGTGCAGTTCACCGACGATGTCACGCCCTATGAAGAGATGAAGATCAAACTGCTCAATGGCAGTCATCTGGCCCTGACCTATCTAGGGTTCTTGAAGGGCTATCGCTTCGTTCACGAAACCATGAACGACCCGCTGTTCGTGCGCTACATGCGTGCCTACATGGACCTCGACGTCACGCCGCAACTGGCGCCAGTGCCAGGCATTGACCTGACCGATTACAAGAACACGCTGGTCGAACGCTTCTCCAATCAGGCCATTGCCGATCAACTGGAACGTGTGTGCTCGGACGGGTCGTCGAAGTTTCCCAAGTTCACCATTCCGACCATCAACCGCTTGATCGCCGATGGCCGCGAGACCAAGCGTGCGGCGCTGGTGGTGGCCGCATGGGCCTTGTACTTGAAAGGCGTGGATGAAAATGGCGATACCTACTCGATACCGGACCCACGGGCGGCGTTCTGTCAGGCGTTGGTGGCCGACGACGTATTGATCACCCAGCGTTTGCTGGAGGTTGAGGAGATTTTCGGCACCGCGATCCCTCGCTCGGCAGAGTTTGTCGCGGCGTTTGAGTGGTGTTGCAACAGTTTGCGCGAGGTGGGTGTGACGCGCACGCTTGAGCGGGTTCTGGCGTAAGCATGCGGTGAATCTGCCGCCGTCATCGCGGGCAAGTTGAATCGTCGCACCGCCGCTCCCACAGTGATTTCTGATCGTTCCCACGCTCTGCGTGGGAATGCAGCCCGGGACGCTCTGCGTCCCCATCCAGAAGCAGACGCGGAGCGTCCATTGAGGCGTTCCCACGCAGAGCATGGGAACAACCTTCATACACCAAGGACCCACCATGGCAGACCAACAATTATTCCTCGGCATCGACTGCGGCACCCAAGGCACCAAAGCCATTATCCTCGATGCGGTCAGTGGTGCCGTGATTGGTCAGGGCGCCGCTGCCCACACCATGATCAGCGGCGCCAACGGCCGTCGCGAGCAGGACCCCGCTCAGTGGCTGGATGCTTTCGCCAGCGCCACTCGCCACGCATTGCTGGCGGCCGGTGTCGATGGCCAATCGATCCTCGGCATCGGTGTGTCCGGCCAACAACACGGCCTCGTCCTGCTCGATGATCAGGGCCAGGTCCTGCGCCCCGCCAAACTCTGGTGCGACACCGAAACCAGCGCTGAGAACGATCGCCTTCTCGAACGCCTGGGCGGTGAAAAAGGTTCGCTGGAGCGCCTTGGCGTGGTCATCGCACCGGGTTACACAGTCTCTAAGCTGCTCTGGACCAAAGAACAGCATCCGGCAGTATTTGCCCGAATCGCCCGCATTCTGTTGCCCCATGATTACCTGAATTTCTGGCTCACCGGCCGCAGTTGCAGCGAGTACGGCGATGCTTCCGGCACGGGCTATTTCAACGTGCGCACTCGCCAGTGGGATTTACAATTGCTGCGCGACATCGATCCGAGCGGGCGCCTGCAAGCGGCATTGCCGGAGCTGATCGAAGCGCACGCAGCGGTCGGTACGATCCTGCCGGCGATCGCTGGACGATTGGGTATCAATCCGCAAGCCCTTGTTTCCAGCGGCGGTGGCGACAACATGATGGGCGCCATCGGCACCGCCAATATTCGGCCAGGCGCCATCACCATGAGTCTCGGCTCATCCGGCACGGTGTACGCCTATGCCGATCAACCGATCGTCAGCCCGGACGCTGGAGTCGCCACATTCTGTTCTTCGAGCGGTGGCTGGTTGCCCTTGATTTGCACCATGAACCTGACCAATGCCACCGGGGTGTTCCGTGAGTTATTCGAGCTGGATATCGATCGCTTCAATGCACTCGCGGCCCAGGCACCGATCGGTGCCGAAGGCGTTTGTGTGCTGCCGTTTTTCAATGGTGAACGCGTACCCGCCCTGCCCCACGCTACCGGCAGCGTGCGCGGCTTGACCATGACCAACCTGACCCAGGCCAATCTGTGCCGTGCAGTGGTTGAAGGCACGACCTTCGGATTGCGTTTCGGTGTGGACCTGCTGCGCCAAAATGGCTTACAAAGCCGCAGCATTTGCCTGATCGGCGGCGGCTCGAAAAGTACGGTATGGCGCCAGGTAGTCGCGGACATCATGGACACTGCGGTGGTCTGCACTGAACAAAGCGAAGCCGCGGCCCTTGGGGCGGCAATTCAGGCAGCCTGGTGCAAGTCCCGGGAAAGCGGTCGAGAAGAGAGCCTGGCGGATCTGTGCGAGCGCTGCGTGAAGCTCGACCCGGCGAGTGAAACCTTGCCCATTGCACAAAACGTCGTGGCTTCGCAGCAAGCCTACGAACGCTATCAACAGCATGTCGCAACCCTTTGAAGAGTGAGCAATTATGTATCTGGTGTGTGGCGAAGCGCTGTTTGATTTTTTCAGTGAAAACGATGCCAGTGGCCTGGCTTCAAAAGTGAATTTCAAGGCGATTGCCGGCGGTTCGCCGTTCAATGTTGCGGTGGGTTTGCGCCGTTTGGGTGTGAACGTGGCGCTGTTTGCCGGGTTGTCCACCGATTACCTTGGCCGACGACTGTTGCAAGTGCTGCAGGACGAAGGGGTACAAACCGGCTATCTACGGGATTTCGCCGCCCCTACCACGCTGGCGATGGTTGCGGTGGGTGCCAATGGCTCGCCACATTACAGCTTCCGTGGCGAAGGTTGTGCCGATCGGCAATTGAAAGTTGAGCATCTGCCGGAACTTGGGCCTGACGTACGCGGCTTGCACATCGGCTCGTTTTCGCTGGTGGTGCAACCGATTGCCGACACGCTGCTGGCGTTGGTGCGACGGGAAAGCGGTAAACGCCTGATCAGCCTCGATCCGAACGTGCGCCTCAACCCCGAGCCAAATATCGAGTTGTGGCGTTCGCGCGTGGCCACGCTGGTCGAACATGCCGACCTGATCAAGGTCAGCGATGAGGATTTGCGCCTGTTGTATCCCGAACAGGACCCTGCGCGGGTCATCGAGGGCTGGTTGCAGCACCGTTGCCAGTTGGTGTTCCTGACGCGCGGTGGCGAAGGCGCGACGGTGTTCAGCCGGGTCCATGGTTCGTGGTCGGTGCCGGCCTGCGCGGTCAAAATCGCAGATACCGTGGGCGCTGGCGATACTTTTCAGGCGGCGTTGATTGCCTGGTTGACTGAGCAACAACTGGATTCAATCGAGGGATTGCGTGAGCTCAGCCGCGAGCAGATCGAAGCGATGATGCGGTTTGCGGTTCAGGCAGCGGCACTGACTTGCGGCAAAACCGGGCCGGACCTGCCCTATCGAAAACAACTGGCATAACGCACCTGATGGTGTGGTCGTCCGCCGAACGGTAGTGGCAAAGCGACAGGTGGCATTCAGGAGAATTAACCAATGCTTAATCGTGCAGTCCAACACTTACTGGACCGCACGCCCTCAGAGTTCTCTGACGCCCAGTGCGGCAGGTTCGACGATCCGTCGAGCTGACTTCCGTCTGCACTGGAGATTGCCCCATGAACTCGCGCGTTTTGCTCGTTTCTTCAGCTCTTGTCTGTGCCAGCTTTTCAGGTTTTACCGTAGCGGACACCACCGTCGCCGACGCGATACCCTCGTATCATTACGGAATGCCCCTGCACATTGGCAAAGTGATTGCCCTGACCGAACCCACGACGATGGATTGTGAAGTGATCACGGCAACGATGACGTATATCGATCAGCAGTCGGGCAAACCCGCGGAACTCGCCTACCGAAAACTGTCGGACGCTTGCAGTTATCAAAACTGACTGATCGCACAAGTTGCATTTATGCGTTCGATCTGGCGCTGGGCCTGGTGTTTTGATCCAGGCCCGCAGCGCACGGCAGATTCAAACGTTGGGCTACAGCGCTTTGCCCAGCACCTCACGGTGCTCGTTTTCCCCGTGATGGTGGTAAAGGTCTGAGCGCAGCCCCGCAATCAACTCATGGATTTCCCTGCAGCTGTTCAGATGCTGGGCATCGATATCTGTCCTCAATAGATCGAGGGTATCAGTGCCATCCTCCGCGAAGACCTTGACGGTCATCTTGAGGTCCGGAGAGAGCGAGCATTGGCAGCGTTTCGGCAGGAAACTGCTTTCAATGATGTTGCGAAGTTCCAAGGCAGAAAGAAACATGGCGACCCTCTCCTTTGTGAGACTGCCAACGGTTATCGATGGCTGACTCGTGTGCGATCCCGGTCAGCTTAAGAACATCTACAGCATAAAACATGCCTTGAATTCAGCTATGCAGCTCATCGGTAAATCAGAGGTTTAGGTTAACAACCTGTAACAACCGTCATGCAAATTGCACTATCGGCCTCAGATAGCCCTGCAAATTGCACACAGCGTGAGTTTGCATCGAGTGCCCGTGGCAGGGAGAATGCGCGCAGGCGATCGTTCGCTTCTGTTTACCTGCAAGGAGGCACCATGAGTCCTTTAATTGTTCGCACATCCATCGGCGTTATCGCGGCTGCACTGTCGGGCGTCATCCACGGGGCAACGCTGGAAAAAACCGCGCCATTTCCAAAAGCCGAGGACGGCTTCAGCCGCCAGGTCATTCACTTGGCACCGCAAACCCGGGAAGACGATTTCCAGGTCGAAATCCTCGCTGGCAAGACCCTTGCCGTCGACTGCAACCGCCAACGCCTGGGCGGCATGCTTGAGGAAAAAAACCTCGAAGGCTGGGGTTATCCGTTTTACCGACTGGAAAAAGTCATCGGCCCGATGAGCACCCTGATGGCCTGCCCGGACGGCAAGCGCAAACAGGATTTCGTGCCCGTGGTGGGTGACGGTTTCATGCTGCGCTACAACAGCAAACTGCCGATCGTGCTCTATGTACCTGAGGATGTAGAGGTACGTTACAGGATCTGGTCGGCGTCGACTAAAGTCGAAAAAGCCGTTGCCGAATAATCCTTGCACATCATGCCAACGCGTCGCCAAACGCGGCGCGCTCGACCGCATGGATGCGGCTCAACAGCTCTGATCCGGACATTTTGGCGATTTGGAAGCGGCTATCGCGAGCAGGCTCGCGCCCACAGACCTGGTGAACATCACCCGATTCATTTCGCCAAGCGCTTGAGCCCCAGCACCATCACCCCTGCCCCCAGCAGCATCGCGCTCAAGAACAACGGATAAGAAATCCACCACGGCGTGCCTGCCGTCATCATGCTGAATTCGGACATTCCGCCGATGCTTGCGATCAGGTTCAGCGGCAAAAACACCACATTGATCAACGTCAGTTTGCGCAACAGGTTGTTCATGCTGTTGTTCATCAGATTGCCCCGCGCGTCGATCAGCCCGGAGAACACCGTCGAGTAGATTTCCGCCTGCTTGTAGCACTGGTTGTTTTCTATGATCAGGTCGTCGATCAGGCTGATGGCATGGGCATTGAAGTGTTGCTTTTCTGCGTGGTTGCGCAGTCGGGTGAGGACCGCGCCGTTGCTGTGGATGGCATTGATGTAATAGATCAGGCTTTCGCTGAGGTTGAACATCTGGATCAGGTGCTGATTCTGCATCGACGCATTGAATTTCTGCTGCAGCTCCCGGGCAACCAGTTTGATCACCTTGAGGTGACCCAAGTAGTGATGGATGTTGTTGAAGAGCAGATCGAGCAAAACATCCAGCGGCGTGTTCAGCGCCTGACGCTTGCCCAACCCACTCAGCGGCGCGTCATCGGTGGCGATCACCAGCAAGCGGTCCAGGCAAAACAGCAAGCCACAGGATGACACTTCAAACGCCAGGCTCTGCGAGCCGGAGTAGTTTTCCGGGCGTTTCCAGATCAGGAACAGGTTGTCGGGGTGAAACTCGATGCGCGACACCTCGTCAGGGTCGAGTGCCGACGCCAAGGCGTGTTCATCGAGTTTGAAATGGCTGTGCAACAGGTCGCGCTCGGCCACATCGGGATTGCTGAACAGCACGACCGGGGCATCCAGCCGCTCGACGGCATGCAGAGCGCCGTGGGTCAATTCAAAGCCCTTGATCATCGGCTGATCACCAGGCCTGGCCGCGACGTTTCAGTTCCAGGCGTCGCACGAACTCTTCCAGCACCAGTGAATACAGGTCGTCTTGCAAGTACGCGTCTTCGATACCCGCGTCCATGTTCGGGTTGTCGTTGACCTCGATCACCACCACTTTGTCCCCCGACTGCTTGAGGTCAACGCCGTACAGACCATCGCCGATCAGGTTGGCGGTCTTCACTGCCAGCTCCACCACCGCTCGCGGCGCTTCGTGGACGGCCAGGGTTCGGCACTCACCGTTGATATCCTGGCCTTTGGCCTTGTGGTTGTAGATTTGCCAATGGCCCTTGGACATGAAGTACTGGCAGGCAAAGATCGGCTTGCGGTTCAGCACGCCGATGCGCCAGTCGTACTCGGTGTAGAAAAACTCCTGCGCCAGCAATAACACCGAATGCTCGAACAATTCAGCGGTAGCTTCGAGCAAGGCTTGCTGGCTTTCGACCTTGATGACACCCCGGGAAAAACACCCGTCGGGGATCTTCAGCACCAACGGAAACCCCAGGCGTTCGCCCACCCGCTCGAAATCTTCCGGTCGTTCCTTGTAGAGTATTTCAGTAGCGGGCATGCCCAGTTGGTGACTCTTGAGCAGATCGGTCAGGTACACCTTGTTGGTGCAACGCAGAATCGACGCCGGGTCGTCCATCACTACCAGCCCTTCACTTTCGGCCTTCTTGGCGAATCGATACGTGTGGTTGTCGACGCTGGTGGTCTCGCGGATCAGCAAGCCGTCGTATTCGGCAATTCGCGAATAGTCCTTGCGCTCGATCAGATCAACGTCGATGCCCAGCGTCCGGCCGACCCTGACAAAATTATCCAGCGCCTTGGCATTGGAGGGCGGCAAGGCTTCCTGGGGGTCATGCAGAATGGCCAGGTCGTATCGGGCCAATCGCCGGGATCGCGGCTGGCGCCAGATTTTTCGACTGAAACTATCCAGGGATTGTGCAAACTGATCTTCCTGATCTTCGCGCAACTTATGCAGTGCGCCCGACTTAACGCCTTCGATGTGCCAGCCGTTAGTTCGACGAAATTCAACTAACAAAATCGGGCAGGCAAATACTTCAAATAATTGCCGCGCCAAATCCTGCAACGGCTCGATATTGGTCTTGCCGAAGTAAAGTGTCAGGGTAAAACCTTCGGTATCGCTGTAAGCATGATGACTGAGCGCTTTTTCCAGGGTTTTATCCAAGTCATCCAACGCTAGGCCGTACAAGGATTTACGGGTGAGTTCACTGATGGTTCGCACAGAGGGAATGACCTTGTGCCCACGGGCCTCTGCCAGCAGCGAGCAGTAGTACCCGTGCCCCAGATACTTGTAGCTGCGGCACAGGTTGATGACCTGAACCCGCTTGCCCTGGTCGTTGTCGCGGGTTTGTTCCAGGTATTCCTGGGCCGTGACAATGTCCTCGCTGGGAAAGTAGGAAGCCCAGTCCTCCCTGCGTTCGACGATGATAATCAACTGGCTGGAAGTTCTACCCGACTCATTTGAAGAACCTTTTAAATAAGTTTCAGAAGTGATTGCCGCCGGCAAAGTTTGCTCGGATACTTCGCGCCAATGACCTTGTACCGCTGACATAGTGATCGATCCGTTGGTGAACAAGACCTTTCCTATTAAGCACGATGTTTTTTGAAAGTCCCGTTTCGTTACGCAACTTTTACGGCGGTCGTATGAATACAATATTTCGTTTGGCGGTATTGCAAGACGTGCCTCAGTTATTGCAACTGGAAGAGCAGTGTTTCACCACCGATCGGCTCAACAGTCGCAGCTTTCAATGGATGATTACTCGTGCCCACGGGCAACTGTTGGTAGCACAGCACGGTGAGCATTTGCTGGGTTACGCCGTGGTGCTATTTCATCGAGGTACGTCGCTGGCACGACTGTATTCGATCGCCATCGCCGCCCAGGCACGAGGCAACGGATTGGGTAAAAAATTGCTCGATTGCGTCGAGGCCTGCGCTCTGGAGCACGACTGTGCTTATTTGCGGCTGGAGGTGCGTATCGACAATCCTGCGGCGATTGCCTTGTATGAACGCAACGGCTACCGGCGCTTCGCCGTGATTCATGACTATTACCAGGACCATGCCGATGCGCTGCGCCTGCAAAAACGCATCCTTGAGCATCGCGAGTCGCGTAACGTTCAAGTGCCTTATTACGCACAAACCACCGAATTCACCTGCGGTCCGGCTTGCCTGATCATGGCCATGGCCGCACTGCAGCGTGACCAATATCCGCAGCGCCGCGAAGAACTGCAGATCTGGCGCGAGGCGACTACCGTTTTCATGACCTCCGGCCACGGTGGCTGCAGCCCTCAAGGCTTGGCGTTGGCGGCCTGGCGCCGCGGGTTTCGGGTGCGTCTGCAACTGAGCATGAGCGGGCCGTTGTTTCTCGACGGCGTGCGCAACGAGCATAAAAAAGACGTAATGCGTCTGGTGCACGAAGCGTTCACTGAACAGTTGCTTGCCAGCGACGTCGAGTGCGAAATCGGCGGACAGCTGGACCTCCCACGGCTGCTGGAGCAAGGCGGTCAGCCTTTGGTACTGATCAGCAGCTATCGCCTGACTCGCTCCAAATCACCGCACTGGGTGATCGTTACCGATTGCGACGACGAATTCGTCTATCTGCACGATCCCGATGTGGACCACAGCCAGCATCGACAAACCATGGACTGCCAGCATGTGCCGGTCAGCCATAGGGAATTCGAGAAGATGTGCAGCTTTGGTCGGGACAAGTTAAGGGCGGCGGTGATCCTGCATAACCGTTGAAAAGATCGCAGCCTGCGGCGGCGCTTCCAGGTCGCGCGTGTTCATACAGGCGCTGCAGCAGGCTGCGATCCTTTTTGCGTTACTTCAATCCGACTTTATACAACGCGCCGTCCTCTTCATCGGTCAACACATACAAGTAACCATCCGGCCCCTGCCGCACATCGCGGATGCGCTTGTTCAGTTCCCCCAGCAGGCGCTCTTCGTGAACCACCTTGTCGCCGTCGAACTGCAAACGGATCAGTTCCTGCGTGACGAGCGCACCAATGAAAACGTTGTGTTGCCAGGCCTTGAAACGATCGCCGTCGTAGAACGCCATGCCGCTCAACCCGGGAGATTTTTCCCAGAAATGCCGTGGCCCGACGGTGCCTTCGGCGGTTTTGCCCTGGGCTTCAGGAATGGGCAGCCCGGAATAGTTGATGCCGTGAGTCGCCAATGGCCAACCGTAATTCTTGCCGCGCTCAATCACGTTGATCTCGTCCCCGCCCCGAGGCCCGTGTTCGTTTTCCCACAGTGTGCCGGTCCATGGGTTGAGCGCCGCACCTTGCGGATTGCGCACCCCGTAGGACCAGATCTCGGGACGCACACCGGACTGACCGACAAACGGGTTGTCGTCCGGTACCTTGCCGTCGGGATATATGCGAACGACCTTGCCTTGGAGTTTGTCGAGGTCTTGTGCGGTCGGCCGGTCGTTGTTTTCCCCGAGGGTAATGAACAGATAACCATCACGGTCAAATACCAGCCGTGAGCCAAAATGGTTGCCGACGGATAGCTTGGGTTCCTGACGGAAAATCACCGTGAAATCCCTGAGGCTCGTCAGGTCTTCGGACAGCCTGCCGCGACCGACGGCCGTACCGGCCTTGTTACCCTGACCACCACCCTCGGCGTAGGACAGGTAGATCAAGCGGTCTTGCTTGAAGTCGGGTGACAGCACCACATCCAGCAAGCCGCCCTGCCCTTTGGCCCAGACCTTGGGCACTCCGCTGATCGGCGCCGACACCTTGCCCTGCGTGTTGACCAGGCGCAGATTACCGGGCCTTTCCGTTACCAGCATGCCCTGGCGATCCGGCAGAAACGCCACGGACCAGGGGTGCTCCAGCCCCTCGGCGATGGGCGTGACTTCAAGCGTGCCCAGTTCACTTTTCATCGCCTGCGCGGACGCGGCAAGCACAGGCGGCGTAACGGTCAACATTGCACTGGCACAGAGAGCGGTCAGAAGAGATTTACACAACATGCACGATTCCTTTTGTCATGAGAATGGCGGGGAGAAATGCAGATTTTGCCGTTCAACGAATGGGAGTACCCCGCGCTGGCGGGTTGGGTATGAATCTGGGAGAGCTGGCGGGAGCCGCTGGCGTCTGCGGGTAGCGATTGCCGATGCCACCGTTGTCGAGGGTTGGCGGACGTGGCACAGGGACCGTGTTCGGTCCTCGGATCGCTGGGGCACTGGGTTGCGTGCCTTGCATGCTGTTGGGATTGGCCCGGCGAATCGGGCTGTTGTAGGGGTTGTTGTTACCGCTGTTCGGCAGGCTCTGCGCCAAAAGCAACGGCGCGTGAGTCGAAGGGACTTGCGCCTGGGCCAGCGGGCCGAGAATGCTGCTCGAGGCCAACAGGATGAAGCCGAGGATGCATCTGTTCATGGGTTGCCTCTGGGCACGCGCGTGTAAGGTCTTCGATAGCACGCTACGCCCCGGGTTCGGATTTGTTAATCAAAACCTCAACGGCAAGGTGTAACACGAAGTTGATCTTGCGCGAGAGACGGGCTGCAGGCCGCTGAAACTTTTGCTCGAGGCCTACGGTCACCTGATCATCACTCGCGAGAACACGACCATGGCACGGGCAATCTGGAAAGGCGCGATCAGTTTCGGACTGGTGCATATCCCCGTGGCGCTGGTCTCAGCGACCTCTTCCCAAGGGGTGGACTTCGACTGGCTCGACAGCCGCAGCATGGAGCCGGTGGGCTACAAGCGTGTGAACAAGGTCACCGGCAAGGAGGTGACCAAGGAACACATCGTCAAAGGTGTAGCCTACGAAAAGGGTCGTTATGTGGTGCTCAGCGAAGAGGAAATTCGCTCAGCGCACCCCGTATCCACGCAGACCATCGACATTTTCGCCTTTGTCGACGGCGAACAGATTCCGCTGCAAAACATCGATACGCCCTATTACCTGGCACCGGATAAACGTGGCGGCAAAGTCTACGCGTTGTTGCGCGAGACGTTGACCAAAACCAAGAAAGTCGCGTTGGCACGCGTGGTGTTGCATACCCGCCAGTACCTCGCGGCATTGATGCCACTGGAATCGGCGCTGGTACTGGTCAAGCTGCGTTGGCCGGCGGAAGTCCGCAGCCTTGACGAGCTGGCGTTAGGGCCGGACGTCACCAAAGCAGAACTGGCCAAAGGTGAACTCGACATGGCCAAACGCTTGGTGGAGGACATGAGCGCAGAATGGACGCCCGAAGATTACCGGGATGAATTCGAAGACAAGATCATGGCCCTGGTCGACAAGAAGGCCCATGAAGGCAAGATCGAAGACATTGAAACGGCGACTGGCGAAGAAGAGCGCAAGACCGCGGATGTCATCGATTTGACCGAACTGCTCAAGCGCAGTCTTGGGGGCAGGAGCGCCGACAAGGCGCCTGCCAAGAGCAAATCAGCGAGCAAACCGGCTGCGCGGAAGAAAGTCAGCAAGTGATGCGGTGAATGTTCCGGCGTCATCGCAGGCAGGCCCGCGATGACGTCAGCAGCAGCACTGACAAGAGATTCAGACCAGGACAAAAATCGCCAGCAGACCACCGAAGAAGGCCCATTTCTGCAAGTAATAGAGCTTGCGATTACGCTTCTTCAATTCCTTGCCGCGCAGACGAATCTTGTAAATCCTGCCGAACAGGCGATTGATGCCACCCGTCTTGTCGCCCGCCTCGTTGGGCGCGCCGGCAGCCGACATCACCGTGCGGCTGAACCAGCCATTGAACGCGGCTGCCCAGCGATACTTCATCGGGCGCTCGATATCGCAGAACAGAATGATGCGGTTCTGTTGTGTGGTGTTTTCCGCGTAATGAATGAAGGTCTCATCAAACATCACGGCTTCGCCATCTCGCCAGTGATAGTTCTCGCCATCGACGTTGATGTAGCAACCGGCATCATTAGGCGTTTCCAGTCCTAGGTGATAACGATAGGAACCAGCATACGGATCACGGTGACGAACCAGTTTGGAGCCCGGCGGCAACTCGGCGAACATCGCGGCCTTGATCGAGCCGATGCTCTGAACCAACTCAGTGGTGCGCGGGCACAGTTTCATCGCCGACGGGTGATTGTCGCCGTACCACTTGAGATAGAAGCGCTTCCAGCCCGTCTTGAAAAACGAGTTGAAGCCAACATCATCGTATTGGTTGGAACGCTTGATCTCGCCGGCACGCAGCAGGTTCTGGCCTTCGGCGCGGATTTCCTGCCAATGGGTTTGCAGGGGCGTCAGGTCGGGAAAGTCCGCCGGATCCAGGTAGGGCTTGTTGGGGACTTTCGAGAACAGATAAAGAAAGCAATTGATCGGCGCCAGAAACGTCGAGTGATCGCTCAACTGGCGCCCCAACTTGTGGCGCACGCGACCGCGCAGATGGACGTACGCGATGGATACAACGTAGACAGCGGCAATGATCAGTTTCACGGAAATCGTCACACATCAGAAGTGAACAAACTGCGCCCCTTGCCAGCCAGCGGCGTGTGGAGGCTTGTGCAGCGTCTTTTGGCCCGTTTTCGAGCCAGGCCGTATGTCGGCCTCGGTGAGAGATGGCATTTTAGCCACACTTTGTAACCAATAGTTAACCTATAACATTGAAAATGCGCACTGCTACCGCCAAAACGACGGTGTGGCCTCCATTGCCCTATCGTTTAAAGAGCCAGACCAGTACAATCGCCGCCAAACTTTACGCGCCACCTCGTTGATGACGGAAAAAACCCGTTTCAGCGCACCTTGACTCGGGTCAAGCGCGGTCCAGCCGCCACCCTGGCTACTCTGAATGCTTCGCAGGAAAAACCTTTGATCTCTACAGCTAACATCACGATGCAGTTCGGCGCCAAGCCGCTATTCGAAAACGTTTCGGTCAAATTCAACGGTGGCAACCGTTACGGCTTGATCGGCGCCAACGGCTGCGGCAAGTCGACTTTCATGAAGATTCTTGGCGGTGACCTCGAACCTTCGGGTGGTCAGGTCATGCTCGAACCGAACGTGCGCCTGGGTAAATTGCGCCAGGACCAGTTCGCCTACGAAGAATTCACCGTGATCGACACCGTGATCATGGGTCACGAAGAGTTGTGGAAGGTCAAGGCCGAGCGCGACCGCATCTACTCGCTGCCGGAAATGAGCGAAGAAGACGGCATGGCCGTGGCCGAACTGGAAACCGAGTTTGCCGAAATGGACGGTTATACCGCCGAGTCCCGTGCCGGTGAGCTGCTGCTGGGCCTGGGCATTCCGCTGGAACAGCATTTCGGCCCGATGTCCGAAGTCGCTCCAGGCTGGAAGCTGCGCGTATTGCTGGCCCAGGCGCTGTTTTCCGATCCGGAAGTGCTGTTGCTCGACGAACCGACCAACCACCTGGACATCAACACCATTCGCTGGCTGGAATCGATTCTCACCGTGCGTAACAGCACCATGATCATCATTTCCCACGACCGTCACTTCCTCAACAGCGTCTGCACCCACATGGCTGACCTGGACTACGGCGAACTGCGCCTGTTCCCGGGCAACTATGACGAGTACATGACCGCGGCGACCCAGTCCCGCGAGCAACTGCTGTCGGACAACGCGAAGAAGAAAGCCCAGATCGCCGAACTGCAAACGTTCGTCAGCCGCTTCTCGGCCAACGCCTCGAAAGCCAAGCAGGCCACTTCCCGTGCCAAGCAGATCGACAAGATCCAGCTGGCCGAGGTCAAGCCATCGAGCCGCGTGAGCCCGTTCATTCGCTTTGAACAGACCAAGAAACTGCACCGCCAGGCTGTCACCATCGAGCAGATGTCCAAAGGCTTCGACGGCAAGACGCTGTTCAAGAACTTCAGCTTCACCGTTGAAGCTGGCGAGCGCGTAGCGATCATCGGCCCGAACGGTATCGGCAAAACCACCCTGCTGCGCACCTTGATGGGCGAGCTGACCCCGGACGCCGGTTCCGTGAAGTGGACCGAAAGCGCGGAGCTGGGCTATTACGCCCAGGACCACGCCCACGACTTCGAAGACGACGTCAGCCTGTTCGACTGGATGGGTCAGTGGACACAGGGCGAGCAGATCATTCGCGGCACGTTGGGCCGGATGCTGTTCTCCAACGACGAGATCCTCAAGTCGGTCAAGGTCATCTCCGGTGGTGAGCAAGGTCGCATGCTGTTCGGCAAGCTGATCCTGCAAAAGCCGAACGTACTGGTGATGGACGAACCGACCAACCACCTGGACATGGAATCCATCGAAGCGCTGAACCTGGCGCTGGAGAACTATCCAGGCACGTTGATCTTCGTCAGCCACGACCGTGAATTCGTATCCTCCCTGGCCACTCGCATCATCGAGCTGAGCCCGAATGGCGTGACCGACTTCAGCGGTACCTATGACGATTACCTGCGTAGCCAGGGCGTAGTGTTCTAAGCCTCCGCTTGAATCGAAAAGCCCTGTCCTTGTGACGGGGCTTTTTGCATTTTGCGACCTGATCGTTCCCACGCTCTGCGTGGGAACGCCTCTAGGGACGCTCCGCGTTCCAGCTTTCGAATGGGACGCGGAGCGTCCCGGGCTGCGTTCCCACGCAGAGCGTGGGAACGATCAGGATCACGACCTGGAAAACATAGTTAGCCAGCTTTCTTTTATCCCGCGCCCAAGCCATCATGCAGCTCTCCCTCCGCCGCCCGCGAACGAGCCCTCATGTCTGCGCAGCAACAGCCACCGCAAAGCTCCATGGCGATCACCCTGCAGATCGTCTCCATCGTTTTCTACACCTTTATTGCCTTCCTCTGCATCGGCTTGCCCATTGCGGTGTTGCCGGGGTATGTCCATGAACAACTGGGGTTCAGTGCTGTAATCGCGGGGCTGACCATTGGTTCGCAGTACCTTGCGACCCTGCTCAGTCGGCCCATGGCCGGACGCATGTCCGATAACGTCGGGACCAAACGGGCGATCGTTTACGGGTTGTCAGGGATTGTGTTGAGCGGTGTGCTGACGCTGCTGTCGACCTTGCTGCAAGGGTTTCCGTTGTTAAGTTTGTCGATCCTGATCGCCGGCCGCTTGTTGCTGGGGATCGCCCAAGGCTTGATCGGCGTCGGCACCATCAGTTGGTGCATGGGCCAGGTTGGCGCGGAGCACACGGCACGTTCGATTTCCTGGAATGGAATAGCTTCCTACGGTGCGATCGCCATCGGAGCGCCGTTGGGGGTGGTGATGGTCGCTCAGTTGGGGTTCGCCAGCCTGGGCATTGCCCTGTCGGTACTGGCCTTGGCGGCGCTACTGTTGATTCGCAACAAACCGTCGGTGCCAGTGGTGCGTGGTGAGCGCTTGCCGTTCTGGGCGGTGTTCGGGCGCATTGCACCGTTCGGTGCGAGCTTGAGCCTGGCGTCCATTGGCTACGGCACCCTGACCACCTTCATTACCTTGTACTACTTGAACCGCGGCTGGAGCGGTGCGGCGTACTGCCTGACGGTGTTCGGCGTGTGCTTTATCCTTGCGCGATTGTTGTTCATTTCCAGCATCAGCCGGTTTGGCGGATTCAGCTCGGCCATTGCCTGCATGACCATCGAGACAGTCGGCCTGGTGCTGCTGTGGCTCGCACCCTCAACCGGGTATGCCTTGATAGGTGCCGGGTTGACCGGGTTTGGCCTGTCGCTGGTTTACCCCGCGCTCGGTGTCGAGGCGATCAAACAAGTGCCCAACTCCAGCCGTGGCGCGGGACTGAGTGCTTACGCAGTATTTTTCGATCTGGCATTGGCGATTGCCGGCCCGCTGATGGGGGCCATTGCGCTGAACATGGGGTACTCGTGGATTTTCTTCAGTGCGGCGCTGTTGTCGATCAGCGGTCTTGGATTGACGCTGCTGCTCAAGCAGCGTTCGATGGCCCAATGAACTGTGGGGGCGTTGAGCTACTGATCGGCGGTTTGCATCCCGGCCCGGGTTGCCTTGCCCAGGGTACGCGAGAAAAAACGTCCAGCCTCGGCAATCAGATTGCGATGAATGTCTTCGCGGTCGACGCCATCAGCATCGGTGCAAAGTGCCGGCATGATCGCGATCTGTTCGTCATTGCAAGGTGCCATGAACACGAAGTGCCCTGCCCCGGACAATAATCTGAAGTCCGGTGCGATGGGCAGTTTGCGCGCCAGCGCTGCGGCGTTCTTGTCAAAGGCCACCAATTTGTCGCCGTCACCGCTGTAGAGCAGCACCGGCACATGCACATCGGCCAACGTGTGTCGGCCGAACTTCAGGCTCAGCGGCGCCATCAGCAGTAACGCATGGACCCGCGGGTCAGCCACCGGTTGCAAATCATCACGGTCGACAATCAACTCACCCTGGGTATTGCAGGCGTCACGGTCATCCGGACGCTCCTGGCAGTAACGGCGCAGGCGATCGAGATCGGGCGTCGCGCCGGACAGAATCAACGCGGTCTCCCCGCCGGCTGAATAACCGATAACGCCCACCTGCTCGGCATTGACGAACGGCGCGAGCATACGATCGCCCAACGTCGCGGTGATGGCTTCGGAGATCTGGATCGGCCGCCCGTACAGGTTGCTCAAGGTGCCGAGTCGGCTGTGGTCCCTGGAATTGTCCCCGGGGTGAATCACCGCCACCACCACAAACCCTTTGCGAGCCAGCGACGTGGCCAGGTCGTGCAGCGCCAGCGGGGTTCCGGTATTGCCGTGGGAGAGCATTAGCATCGGGAAGCGGCCCATGGCGACCCTGGTGTCTTCGCCGGCTTCGACCGTGTAGCCCTCAAGCTTGCTGGAATGTTCTTTTTCGCTGGAGGGATAGAACGCGATGCCGCGCATCGGCTGCAGATCGAGCGGGTCGAGAAAACTCATCTCGTGATAACCGACGCTCCAGTGAGGATGTGGCGCGGGGGCGGCGTGCACCGAATTCAGGCTGCTCAACAGGCATATCACTAAGGTTGCACAAAGACGCATCATGGGATGCCCACCTTGTTACCGGACCATGGAGGTAAACCCTCGATTGCATATCTTGGGCCACAACCTGTAACGACCAGAAACAAAAAACTCCGCACCTGGTACTTGCGTATCCAGAATACAGAGTTTTTTGGGGCTTTACCTGAACGGTTTGCTGCTTTACGCAAGCCTTACGCAGCGGCGAACAGTTGCTCGCTGATTTGCGTCTGGGCGTCGTTCATGGCTTTGGTACGCACTTCATCACCATAGGCGAGGCCGTGGGCGCGAACGAACTCGATATCGGTGATGCCGATGAAACCGAACAGCACTTTCAAGTACTCTTCGTGGGCTACGCCGGTCGCCTGACCTGCGTGCAGGCCGCCGGACGTCGAAACGATCACCACTTTCTTGCCACCGCACAGGCCTTCAGGACCGGCTTCGGTGTAACGGAAGGTCTGACCGGCCACGGCGATGCGGTCGATCCAGGCCTTGAGCTGGGTTGGAATGGTGAAGTTGTACATCGGCGCGGCAATCACTACTGCGTCGGCAGCGAGAAATTCAGCGAGGGTTTGGGCGCTCAGTTCGGCTTCGTGCTGTTGTGCGGCATTGCGCAGTTCAGCGCTGGTCCCGGCAGCAACCAGCGTCGTCGCGGAAAAGTGGCTGATGGCATCAGCGGCCAGATCACGATAGGTCACCACAGCGGATGGCTCGGCAACTTGCCAGGCTTTGACCACTTCACCGCTCAGCTGACGGGAAGCCGAGTTGTCACCAAGAATGCTCGAATCGATATGCAGCAGTTTCATGTGGGATCTCCAGGTGAGGATCGCCCACAAGGGCGATCTGATGGAAACAATCCTACAGACGAAACCAATAGCTGATTAGCATGCAACAATGCGATAGTTTGTCTCACTGATAGAACAATCGAGCACACACGCATGCAAGACCTCAATGACCTTTATTACTTCGCCAAAGTTGTCGAGGCTGGCGGCTTCGCAGCGGCCGGGCGCTCGCTGGGGATTCCCAAATCGCGCTTGTCGCGGCGCATTGCCGAACTGGAAGAGCGTCTCGGCGCACGTCTGCTGCAACGCACCACCCGCCAGCTCAAGCTGACGGCTGTAGGTGAACGCTACCTGCGACACTGCCAGGCAATGCTGCTCGAAGCGGAAATGGCTGATGAGGCTGTGGCCAGCATGTCCAGCGAACCACGCGGTCGTTTACGGGTGTCTTCGCCGGTCGGATTGGCCCATGAAATGTTGCCGGGTGTGATCAGCAATTTCCTCGAAAAATTTCCCCAGGTGCAATTGGAAGTGATGCTGGTCAATCGCCGCGTCGATCTGGTGACCGAAGGCGTGGACGTCGCTTTACGTGTACGCGAGCCCGGCGACGAAGACCCGCTATTGGTTACACGCCGACTGCGTCAGGCGCAAATGCTGATGGTGGCCAGCCCCGCGTTCCTCAAGGGACATGACATCAGTCATCCCGATGACCTGAAAAGCCTGCCAGTGCTGGGTGCACTTGAACCCGATCGAATGGTGCACATTCGTCTGGTTGATCGTCAGGGCAAAAGTTACGAGCTGTCCCTTGAAGCACGACTGGGCATTGATGACTTCATCGTGCGCAAGACCTGCGCCCTCGCCGGCCAGGGCTTTACCACGTTGCCGATGATGTACTGCGAGCAGGAACTGGCAAACGGCTCTCTGGTGCAGTTGCTGCCCGAGTGGTCCTTGCCGGGAGGCTGGCTGCAAGCCGTCTACCCTCATCGACGTGGGGTGATGCCGGCGGTTCGCGCCTGGCTTGACCATTTGATCGAAACATTCAATGCCTGCGGAGATCGCTTGATATGAAGGCTGGGCGCATGAGCGAAGACGAGGTCGCAGCATTCTGCCTCGCACTGCCGGGTGCACGGGAAGACTACAAATGGGGCGGCGTACGGGTGTTTTCGATTGCCGCAAACAAGATGTTCGCCCTGCAGGGCCTGCGCGGTGCGTCACTGGCGTTCAAGGTCGACAAGGATTTGTTTCTCGGTCATTGCGATCGCCCGGGAATTCATCCGGCGCCTTATCTGGCACGCGCCCAGTGGATCATCATGGCCACGCCCTATCCGCTGGGCGGCGAGGAATTGCAGGCGCTGCTAAGGCGCTCCCATCAACTGGTCGTCAGCAAATTGCCCAAGCGCAGCCAGGTCGGCTTACTGCTTTAGAACAGCGCGAACAGGTGTGCGCCGAGGAACAAGTGGTCGATCCAGAACACCTGGTGCATCAGCACGATCAACCAGAACACCACTTGGAACGAAACCTTGCGCGTCTTGTGCCGAAACGCCTGTTGAGCCAACAAGGCGCCCGGCCAGCCACCGGCGAACTCCAGCGCATGCAGCACGTTTTCCGGGGTTCGCCACTGATCGGCGCGGGCCTTGCGCTTGTCGCTCCAATACAGCAAAAACGCCAGCACACTGACGATGCCATAGGCCGCCAGGGGAATCGTCGACACCCCATACAGCCATAACGACATCGAACCGAACAGAGGCAGCGCACACAGGATCGCAAACACCAGCCACTTCAGGCGAAGGTTTTGCACCCCTCCCCCGGATTGCCGACCGGGGTTGTTGCGTGCGCTGGAATCACTCATGGCTGGGCCGCTGTCCAATCGACCCAGCCGAACTGCCAGGTGGCCAGGATCAGCAGGCCGAAGGCAATGCGATACCAGGCGAACGCCGCATAACTATGGCTGGCGATGAATTTGAGCAAGCCACGTACGGCGATCATCGCAAAGATGAAAGCGGTGACGAAACCTATCGCGAACACCGGGAAGTCTGCCGGCACGAACAGGTCGCGGTACTTGTAGCCCGAGTACACCGCGGCACCGACCATGGTCGGCATGGCCAGGAAGAACGAGAACTCGGTAGCGGTCTTGCGCGACAGGCCGAACAGCAGTCCACCGATGATCGTCGAGCCGGAGCGCGAAGTGCCGGGAATCATCGCCAGGCACTGGGCGAAACCCACCTTGAGCGCATCTTTCCAGGTGATGTCATCGACGGTTTCGGCATGCACTTCATGCTGACGCTTTTCGGCCCACAGCATGATCACGCCACCCACGACCAGGGCTGCGGCCACGGTGATCGGGTTGAACAGGTAATGGTGAATCAAGTCAGCGAAGATCACCCCCAGAACCACGGCCGGCAGGAAGGCAATCAGCAGGTTCGCGGTGAAACGTCGCGCACTCGGCTGGGTTGGCAATCCAATGACCACGTCGAAAATCTTGCGGCGAAACTCCCAGACCACCGCCAGGATCGCCCCGAGCTGGATGATGATGTTGAACGCCATGGCGCGTTCACCACCGAACTCGAGCAAGTCCGCAACAATGATCTGGTGCCCGGTACTGGAAATGGGCAAAAACTCCGTCAGTCCTTCTACAACGCCAAGAATCAAAGCCTGAAAGGCAGTCCAAAGGTCCATCGATCCCCCAAAAGGCTATGCATCTGCGCATGCCCCGTCATTAATACCAAGCGTTCACTGCGATCAGCGTCGTTGAAGTCCGCGTGCGCAAAGTCCCCCCTGGCCCCTGAAAATCGCGTGGAAAATCAATTTGGATTCAGGTTTTTGCGCGCCGGGCCGAAATCCTAACAGACAAGTCTGAAAAGCGCTGCCGCGTTATCGGACCTGGCAGGATGCTGGCGATCACTTTACAAAAACAAGAAACCGGAGCACCGCGTTATGAACAGCTTGCGCAATATGTCGATCAGCCGTCGGTTGTGGCTCATCTTGATCGTGGCCGTCATGATGCTGCTGGCCTTGGGCGTTTTGATGCTCAAGCAGATTCACGATGACCTGTATGACGCCAAGGCTCAAAAAACCCAGCATGTGGTGCAGACGGCCAGCGGTATCTTGAGTTATTACCATGGCCTGGAGACCACCGGCACGCTGAGCCGTGAAGACGCCCAGAAACAGGCGCTGACCGCCGTACGCGGCCTGCGCTATGACCAGAATGACTACTTCTGGATCAACGATCTGACGCCGGTGATGATCATGCACCCGGCCAACCCGAAGCTCGACGGCCAGAACCTTTCGGCGATCCGCGATCCCGACGGTTTTGCCGTGTTCAACGAAATGGTCGCCGTGGCCAAGAGCAAAGGCGCCGGGATCATCAATTACCGCTGGCCGAAACCGGGGGCCAGCGCGCCGGTCGAGAAAACCTCCTACGTCAAACTGTTCGAGCCCTGGGGCTGGGTGCTCGGCTCGGGGGTGTACATTGATGACATGCAGGCCGAGTTTTACGGGCAAGTATGGAAAGCAACGATCATTGGGGTGACCATTGCGCTGATCATGGTTGCGCTGGTGATCCTGATTGCCCGCAGCATCGTGCGTCCGCTCCAGGAAACCGTGAACGCAATGGCCAACATTGCCAGCGGTGAAAGTGATCTGACCCGCAGCCTCGACACCCATGGCCAGGATGAAGTCACGCAACTGGCGCGGCACTTCAATGCTTTCACCGCCAAACTGCGCCTGGTGATCGGCGAGTTGCAGGCATCTGCCAGTGCCTTGGGCCAGTCGTCCAGCGAACTGGGCAACGACGCCACTCAGGCCCAGCAACGCAGCCAGCAACAGTCGCAGCAAATGGAACTGGTGGCCACGGCGATCAACCAAGTCACCTATGGCGTGCAGGATGTGGCCAAAAACGCCGAACATGCCGCCAGTGAAATGCGCGACGCCGAAGCCCAGGCTCAACAAGGCCAGATCAACATCGACGGCAGCCTGCAACAGATCGATACGCTGTCTTCGACCATCGATCAGGCCGTGGAAGTCATTCGTACCCTGGCCGCCGAAAGCACGCAGATCGGCAGCGTGCTGGAGGTGATCCGCTCCATCGCCGAGCAGACCAATCTGCTGGCCTTGAACGCGGCCATCGAGGCTGCCCGTGCCGGCGAGCAAGGTCGCGGATTTGCCGTGGTGGCCGATGAGGTTCGACTGCTGGCCCAGCGTACACAGAAGTCCACGGCGGAGATCCAGTCGATGATCGAACGCCTGCAAAGTCATTCCGAAGCGGCGGTCAAGGTCATCGGCGACAGCAGCCGTGCGTCGCAACTGACGATTGAACAGGCTGGCCTCGCCGGCGCGAGCCTTAATGCCATCGGCCAGGCATTGCGCAATCTGAACGGATTGAATGCCTCGATTGCCAGCGCGACCTTGCAGCAGGCGCATGTGGTCGAGGACATCAATCAGAACGTGACGCAAGCAGCCGGGTTATCCCATTCCACTGCACTGGCGGCGGAGCAATCCAGTGCCGCCAGCGTGCGGCTCAGGGGCTTGAGTGAGCAGTTGAACGGGCTGCTGAAGCAGTTCAGGGTATAAGCCTTAAAAGAACGCAGGCTTGGGCAGCGGCTAAAGGCTTGCCGAAGTCTGCGTTCTGTTGATCTGCAAACCAAAATCCGCTGCCTGCGGTTACAATCCGCCCCTCTTCGATTTTCTCCAAGGAACCGACATGTCCGGGCTTGAACTGTTTGCCGCCACCCTCGGTGTGATTGCCGTCTGGTTGACGGTCAAGCAGAACCCCTGGTGCTGGCCGATCGGCCTGGTCATGGTACTTATCTATAGCTGGATCTTCTTCGAGGTGAAGCTGTATTCGGACATGTTGCTGCAAGTGATCTATGCCGCGTTGCAATTGTATGGCTGGTGGCAGTGGACACGTGCGGGCGATGCCAGCCATGGCCGTGAAGTGAGCCGGCTGGACACGCAATCAGTGACCCTCGGATTGATCCTCGGTGCCATCGGCAGCCTGCTGCTGGGCGCCGCGATGGCGCACTGGACGGATGCCGCCCAACCCTGGCTCGATGCGGCCCTCACAGGTTTCAGCCTGGTGGCGCAAGTGTGGATGGCGCAAAAGCGCGTCCAGTGCTGGCCGCTCTGGATCGCAGTGGACGTGATTTTCGTCGGGCTATTCATTTACAAAGGCATGTACTTGACGGCCGCACTGTACGGTCTGTTTTTGCTGCTGGCCGTGCAAGGTTGGCGTGAATGGCGCGCGGCCCCGGCGTTACGCACATGAAAGTACTGGTACTCACAGGTCCCGAGTCGAGCGGCAAGAGCTGGCTGTCGGGCGAGCTACAAGCGCATTTCGGCGGGGTGCTGGTTGGTGAATACGTGCGCCGATTCATTGAAGAGAACCCGCGAGATACCTGTCTGGCAGACATCCCGACCATCGCCCGCGGCCAGTTGCAATGGGAAGACGAGGCTCGCGCCTTGCTACCGCAACTGCTCATCCTCGACACCCATTTGCTCAGCAATATCCTCTGGAGTCGCACGCTCTTTGGTGACTGTCCAGGCTGGATCGAGCAGGCACTCCTGTCCCGGCGATATGACCTGCACTTGTTGTTGTCACCGGACAACGTTGAGTGGACCGACGATGGTCAGCGCTGCCAGCCTGAGTTGAAAGAACGCCAGGTTTTTTTCAACGACATCCGGGCGTGGCTTGAACAGCATGGGAAACCGGTGAAAGTCTTATGCGGCAACTGGGCTGAGCGACGCGCCCAAGCGTTTGATGCGGTTGCGAAATTGATTGGCCCTAGCCCCTGATTCTGGGGGTATTTACCCATCCTTTGCCCTTTTCTGGGGAAAAAGTGTCCGCTCCTGAAACACCCTTGTACCCGCAGAAGGCCTATCTCAACACTCTTCCCTCGTTGCCAACGCATTTGTTAAAGCGTTGATACACCTTCGCGCAAAGTACTGTTCTAGAGCATCGCAAGCACTTTGGCCCGGCGTAAGCACGACGAGCTGTCTCATGGTTGAAACAGCGTCGTTGCCGTGCGCCCGGACAAAATCCACAAACTATTGAATCCAAACACAAATTCAAAACAGGCATAGCTTTCGCTCTCTCCTTCACAACGCTGACCAGGGCCAGCCCACAAAAAGAAGGAATTGCACCGTGGGGACTTACACGAAAGGCTTGACCTGCCTCCTGCTGATCGCAAGCGCCGCCAGCTCGGTGCTCAGTTTCAATGTCCAGGCTGAAGGCGATGGCGTTATCGTTCTTCAACGGACTGTCCAGCCGGTGCACATCGGCCGCAATCAGGGCAAGGATCCGAATCCGGTTACCGTCAATACCAACCCCTCGGCACGCATCACTGGTGAACTGAGCGATGGCGACTTCGCCAACGTCGCCAGCGGCACCTCTTTCCGTGGCGCCAACAACCAGGCCATGGGCGGCATGCAGGGTCTCAACACTGTCACCAACCCCAACGGCATGCCCGGCATGGGTGCCGGCCATCAGGGCGGCAGCGGCAATGCGATTTCGGGAACCATCAACCGCGCCATGAGTTCCGGCCTCGCCCCACTGGGCAGACTGGCTGGAGGTCAATGACATGAATCGCTCCCTGCTTTTCCTCGCTTTGTTCGGCTGCGCCAGCGTCATGGCTGATTCCGGCGTGAAGGCCATCAACAACGCGGACATCCAGGATTCCGGCACGCAATACAGGGGCAACTTCAACGTCAACCAGGCCGCTGGTGACCAACAGCAACAGACCAACGTTCGAGCGATCGCCATTGGCACAGAAGCCGGTGCGACCACCATTGTCAACCAAAGACTCAATACGCCCGCCAATCCGTCAATGAACGCGACGGCCACCATCGGCGGCACTTCTTTCAGCAATGGCAACGGTGTACTGGGGGTCAACCAGAGCGCCGGGGCCAACAACCAGATGGCCAACGTCATGCGCATCAGCATCAGTGCTGCTCCGCAGGCGATTGACGATAGCGCCCTTTCGCAACAGAACGTGGCGTTGCTACCAGGCTCAGGAGCAACTGGCACCCCAACCGGCAGTCGCCAGGTCGTGACAAGCGACCAGGCTTTCACCGGCAGCCGAGGGGTGATTCAGGTGAACCAGAGTGCCGGGGTGGGAAACCGAATGGCTAACACCCTGAGCATCCGGGTCGCTGACTGACCCAAACGCAGTGCGATTAGAAAGTACCAACACTTAACCAACTAATAAGCACGGAGAAACACCATGAAACCTACAATGGCCTTAAAACCACTGGTTTTCGCTCTCGCAGCAGTGATGGCAATCGCAGCACAAGCAGGCGGTCGTGATGATCACGGTCATGGCAATGGTCACGGCAACGGGCACGGCAACAACGGACCTAGAGGCCCGTCTCTGGAACAAATTCTGCAGATCACCGCCGGTGCCGGGGCCACCGTCATGGATCAGCAAAGCAGCAGCGGCAACGAAGTACTGAACCAGGGCACCACCAACCGTGCCACTGTCGAAAACTCGGCCAATGGCTCCAACGGCAACGTGGGCCTCAACAACGCTGGTGGCGACGGCAACCAACAAGACAACGCCGCTGCACTGGCTACTGCTGACGAAAGCTTCATCTTCGGCACCGCAGTCGCCGCTTCCAGCGCTACTCAAGTGAACGGCGGCAACACCGTATCCAACTACTCCAGCACTGCTCGCGCAACCCTCGACAACGTGGGTAATGGCGGTTCCGGCAACATGGGTGTGAACAACGCTGCCGGCAACTTCAACCAACAGAAAAACAACCTGGCAATTGCCGTATCGGGCGGCCGTGTCGCACAAGCTGCTGCAGCGGCCAACCAAAGCTCCACCGGCCTGAGCGTTACCAACAATGCTGATCAGGCCTACTCCACCGACACGCTCACCGGGACCTTCAACGCTGCCGGGAAATTCGTCGCAGTCGGCAAGGCAAAAACCGAAGGCAACGGCGGCGGCCACGGTGGCCCACGTCATGGCGGCGGCCACGGTGGTGGCCACGGCGGCAACGGCGACACCACTTCCGACTTCGTAGCCGTAGGTGTATTCGGTCTGGCTGGCGTAACCACTCAACAAGTGATGACTCCAGACGGCTGGAAAAACCCTGTCACCAACAATGCCAGTGTCAGCAACGTAGGCAACAACTTCTCCGGCAACGCAGGGTTCAACAACGCTGCCGGTGTTGGCAACCAACAAAGCAACTCGCTGTCCATCGCTGCCGGCTGCAGAGCCTGCCTGTAATCGCGATAGCACTGAAAGCCCCGGCAACGGGGCTTTTTTCCTCAGTCCCAAGGCGTATCGACCATGCGTAAGACTGCCCTTATCGCCCTTCTCTGCCTGTCTGGCCTGACCGAGGCCGCACAGATGTCAGTGGCCGCCCTGCCTGGCGGCACACTCATCTACAAACAGGTGCAGAGTTTGCGTGAGCGCAAATTCAGCAACATTGTCGAACAGAAGACCGATTTCAGCTGCGGCGCCGCCGCGCTGGCAACGATCTTGCGCCAGGCCTATTGGCTCGACGTCGATGAAGAGCACGTCATCAAAGGCATGCTGGTCAATGCAGACCAGGACCTGGTTCGTACCCAGGGTTTTTCCATGCTCGACATGAAGCGCTACATAGAAAGCATCGGCATGCGCGCCCGGGGCTACAAGATCCCGCCGGAAAAGCTCGACGCAGTAACAATCCCGGTGGTGGTACTGACGGAAGTTCGCGGTTACAAGCACTTCGTGGTGTTGCAGCGTGCTGACAAAAACTGGGTCTACATCGCCGACCCGGTACTCGGTCAAAAACGCTACTCCCATGATGACTTTGTCAAAGGTTGGAACGGTATTGTCTTCGCTATTGTGGGTGCCGGTTACGAAAAAACAAATGTACTGCGCAGCCCACCGGAACCCCTGACAGCCAAGAACAAGCTGGATAACTTCAACCCGGTCAAAGATGCTGAATTGATGGATTTTGGTTTCATACAGAGCGACTTCTTTTAATCGCCAACAAGAAGATTTGGAGCAGGACGCTCCGGGAGCAGCACATGAAAACCTCTTATTGGGTGGCGGCTGCGTGTCTGGTAGCCAGCACCTCAGGTTTTGCCAATGGATTCAAACCCATCGAGATAAAAGATCAGGAGCTGGCCGAGCTGCGTGGTCGATATGTGATGCCGGGCAGGATCATCAGCTTCGGTGTGGTCATGAGCAGTACCTGGCGCAATGCCAGTGGCGATCTGATCGGGGCAACCACCTCAATGCAGATACAGGCCGCAACGGTAAAACCCGAGTTCTACGTTTCAACCTATAGCCAAAGCGGTAACGGTGGACCTGCCGAACAAGGCACCGGCAGTGTGATTGGAGGTGCAGGGCTCAACAGCACTCAGGGTATCAACCAGAGTGTGCGCGCCGCAGGTGACGGCAACAGCGCTTACAACAACATCGCCATTGATGTGAAAGAAGCCAGCCATGCGCCGGCTTTGGTACCGGCCCAAGGGCAGGCACTGATGGCCGGCCATACCATCACCGGCAGCAGCGCTGCGGGCAGCATTGCGGTTTCTGCCAGCAATGGCGGCGTGCAAATGGCTATTCAGGCCAACAACAATCAAGGTTCGGCCATCCAGCAAGTCGCCCAGGGCGGCCTGCTGCAAAACACTCGATTGCTGGGCAACAGCAACATGGTCAGCAACCTCACTCAGCTCAACGTCGTTCTCAATAACAATGGCCCGACTGCAGGTGCTTTGGACTGCAACCTGAACCAACTCACTGCCCTTCGCTCCCTGGGATATTGAACTACGCTGAGTCTCGACCATTAGGCATTAAAGGGACGGCTTGATTCATGTATCGATCAGTATCACTGCGTGCAGTTGTATGTTTGAGCACTCTGTTCCCGGCGGTGATGGTGCAAGCAGCACCGAATGCGGAAGTAGAGCTTCTGAAACAGGAACTTATGGAGCTGAAGCAACGATACGAAGCACAACAAAAAGCCCTGGCGGTTCTCGAACAACGGGTCCGCCAGGTTGAGGAACAACCGGCAGCCCCTCCTCCGAAACGCCTGGCCAAATCGCCAGCAGACATGAAAGGCAACTCGCAAGTCGCGGTCGGCACCGGTGCTGCAGCGGCTTCGGGAGGCGCAGCCGGGGGCGGCAGTTCCTACGGGCAGTCGCTGGCAGACGATTCCCAACCGGCACAAAGCGTTTCCAACCTGTATGACGAGGCCAGCGGATTCTTCGGCGGCGGCAGGTTCAGCGTGGAAACCGGGCTGACCTATTCGCGGTACGACACTCGCCAGTTGATCCTTAACGGTTTCCTCGCACTGGATTCTATCTTTCTGGGCAACATCAACCTTGACCGGATCAAGGCCGATACCTGGACACTCGACCTGACCGGTCGCTACAACTTCGACAACCGCTGGCAATTCGACCTGAACGTGCCGGTAATCTATCGCGAATCCACTTACCAGTCGGGCGGAGGCAATGGTGGCTCCGCCGGTGTGACAACCGAAGAAACCGTAACCCGCGATCCGGAAATCGGTGACGTCAACTTCGGTATCGCCTACAAATTCCTCGACGAGTCGGTCAACACGCCCGATGCGGTGGTCACCTTGCGCGTCAAGGCTCCTACCGGCAAGGACCCGTTCGGCATCAAGCTGCGCCAGGTGGACGCCAACTCCAACCTGTTCGTACCTGACACTCTGCCGACCGGTAACGGCGTCTGGTCGATCACGCCAGGCATTTCCCTGGTCAAGACCTACGACCCGGCCGTGCTGTTCGGCAGCCTGTCATATACCCATAACTTCCAGGAGTCATTCGACGACATCAGTTCAACGGTCGGACAGGACAACCCGGGCAAAGTGGACATCGGCGACAGCTTCCAGCTCGGTGCCGGTATTGCATTCGCCCTCAACGAGAAGATGAGTATGTCGTTCTCGGTATCCGATGTGGTGCAACGCAAAAGTAAAATCAAACAGGATGGCGGTGATTGGGAGTCGGTGGTGTCCAGTGACGCCAATGCGGGCTACTTCAACATCGGCATGACCATTGCCGCCACCAACGCCCTGACCATCGTTCCCAACCTGTCCATCGGCATGACGGACGATGCCCCGGACTTCCAGTTCAGCCTGAAATTCCCGTACTACTTCTGATCCACAATATAAAGCCTGGCTGCGATCTCAATCGCAGCCAGGCTTTTTTGTTGGCTGCCTAGCGAATTTGATGCTTGTGCAACAACCGATAGAACGTCGGCCGCGAAACGCCCAGCACCCGTGCAGCCACACTCAGGTTGTCGCTATGGCGATTCAACACATCGCACAGCGCCTGACGCTCAGCCCGAGTCTTGTAGTCCTCGAGCGTGCCCATTGGCGTGGCAATTGCCTGCTGGCTGATCAAGCCCAGATCCCGCGCTTCGATCTGCCGGCCTTCAGCCAGTACCAGCCCACGGCGGACCCGGTTGGCCAGCTCACGGACATTGCCCGGCCAATCATGTTTACCCATGGCAATCAACGCGTCTTCACTGAAGCTGCGAGGACGGCGCCCGGTTTCATGGCTGTAGAAATGGGAAAAGTGGTTGGCCAGCATCGACAGATCGCCATGACGCTCACGCAGTGGAGCTGTCACGACTTGCAGGACATTCAACCGATAGTACAAGTCTTCACGAAAGCGTTTCTTTTCAATCGCTGCTTCAAGATCAACGTGGGTCGCAGCCAAAACCCGCACATCCACGGGAATAGGCTGACTGCCACCGACCCGTTCGATGTGTTTTTCCTGGAGGAACCGCAGCAGGTTGGCCTGCAGTTCCAAAGGCAAATCACCGATTTCATCGAGAAACAACGTGCCGCCATTGGCCGCTTCGATTCGTCCGACCTTGCGTTGATGGGCGCCGGTAAAGGCCCCCTTTTCGTGGCCGAACAGTTCCGACTGGATCAGATGCTCAGGTATTGCCCCGCAATTGATCGCGACAAAAGGCTTGCTGTGACGTTGGGATTGTCGATGCAACGTGCGCGCGACCAATTCCTTGCCGGTACCGCTCTCGCCCCGGATCAGCACCGGCGACTCGGTGGGTGCCAGTTTGCTCAGCAGTTTGCGCAGCTCCCGTATCGGCTTGCTGTCGCCAAGCAATTCATGTTCAGGCTGATCGATGTGAACAGTGCCCTGACCGCGCAGGCGCGCCATGCCGAACGCGCGCCCGAGCGTGACCTGTACCCGGGATACATCGAACGGCAAGGTATGGAAATCGAAAAACCATTCACAGACAAAGTCGCCTACGTTCTGCAATCTCAGGACTTCCTGGTTGAGAACGGCAATCCACTCCGTACCGCTGCGGCTGATGAGTTCTTTGACGGCATCCGGTCGTTCGAGGTGAAAAGGCTGCAAGCGTAGCAGCCCCACGTCACACATTCGGTCGATGGCGTTTTCCAGCGAACAGCTGTCTACATCCCAACCCACGGAGCGCAATCCCGGTAATAGACGATGACAGTCGTCACACGGGTCAACCACTAATAGACGTCGTAAGGCAGGCGCTTCACTCATGACTGTTCCTTGGCGCCAAATTTAAGAAATTTTATTAAAAACAGTCATTTGGCGGACCTGGCTGTAACATTAGCAAGAATTTGACGTGTGCTTGTACCGATTGACTATAGGGTTATTGCGTAATTAGTTATAAGCAGGTAGTTGGATAGTTACCTAACGAACTTCAATCTTTCATTAAGCTTTCAAATAGCCACTTTCGCGTGGGTCTTTCGAAAGAAAGTTGAAATTTCTTTTGTTTGGGTGTGACCTGAACCTTGGTTGCGGACATCAGTACAAGTAACCAGCCGATTGGTAAGCCCAACCTTCGGCACCTCATTTGATTGGGCAATACTGAGAGAACATTCCATGAACGCCCCGATCCGTATCAACGAAGCTCTTTTAATTGCCGACCGCGCTTTCAAGCCTTTTCAGTGCGTGGCCTGGGCGCCACAGGATGGTAACGGTGAACTCAGCCTGACGGTTATTGACCGGACCAATACCAGTATAGGTCGCAAGCTGATCCCCAGCAGTGCCTACACCGATCCGGCACAGCTCGAACGTTTGCTTGAACAGGCCCGTGCCGAGTTGAGCGAAGAAGGTTACACGCTCCAGTCATGGTCGATGCCGCATTGATCCTTGTGCGGATTACTCGATGAGTAATCCGCGCCCTCTTTGTCTTGATTAGTTGCCTGGTCAACCCCGGCATATCTGTATTTGCGACGTATTGCTATTTGAACTTCGCAACGCCTGGATTCTTTGCAGGCTTGCCTTTGGTTCGAAAAGACACTGTTGTGGCGCACTACGACCCTCCGTCTGTTAGTTCTGTCAGTTGTGCATCCAAGCATTCAAGGATTGAATGATCTCCTTATCAGGTCGCCTCCCCCAATCCGGATAAGGACGACTCGCAAGGAGATGCGTGCATGTCAACCAAGTCCGTTTTAGCCTTCCCTCTACCCGCCCATTCCTCGGGACAGCTCGACACACGTTTTGCCTCCCATGGCCAAGCGCAGGTGTATTTCGCCGACAGTCTTTCAAGCATGACCAACGGGGTCACGATCGATTCCAGCGGCCGGCTGTTGGTGGCGGCGAAAGTCGGCATGGCGGACGGCAGCCGTTTCGGTCTGGCGCGCTTGCTGGAAGATGGCTCGGCAGATTTGGGCTTCGGCAAACAAGGCAGCATCATCGGCCAGTTCGAACCGGGCTTCGATGCGATGGCCGGGACGGTTCAGGTACTGCCGGATGGTCGCCTGCTGGTCATCGGCCTGCATTACGAGAATGCCCACCGCACGCTGCCGGCCCTGGCGATGTTCGACGCACAAGGCCGTCCCGTCCAGGAATTCGGTGACAACGGCCGTTGCGTCGTTCGATTGCCGGGCAATCTGTCCCATGGTGTGCGCGATGCCTGGCTGCCACCCGGCGTGCCCGGGGCCGAAGCTTGCGATATCAACGTCCAGGAGGATGGCCGGATTTTGCTGGTGGCCAATCACCATTTTGAGCTGGCAGACCACGCTGGCATTCTCATACGCCTCGACACCGATGGATCCCTGGACCCAACCTTCAATGGGCGAGGGTTCGTGATCGTCAGGCATTTGCTGATGAACACCTGGCTCAGTACGCTGAAACTGCAGAGTGATGGCCGCATCCTTGTCGGCGGCTCGATCAACTTCCCCGAGGAAGGTTTGCTGGCCCGTTATCACAGTGACGGCAGTCTTGATGAAAGTTTTGCCGTGGACGGTTTCATGAGCTTCAAGGCGCAGGGTCGCAGTGCCCAGATCAGCCACATCGTCCAGCATCAAAACGGTGACATTCACTGTTTTGGCAGCAGCCGCGATCCGATGCACTGTCTTGCCTTGAAAGTGCACAGTAATGGTCGTCCGGACATTCATTGCAACGGCGGCCTGCCGCAATTGCTGGAAATCGCTCGTGGAGGCAGTCAATGGACCGCCGCTCACCTGCAGCCTGATGGCCATGTGCTGACCGCCGGAGCCACCATCGGTGGTATCGAGGCCGATTTCCTGGTGGGCCGCTATCAACCTGACGGGCAGCTGGATTCGGACTTTGGCGACCGCACCGGATGGGTTCGCACGCGTCTGGGCCGCAGCCTCGACACGGCCACCTCTATCACCGTCCAGGACGATGGCAAGATCGTTGTCGGCGGCTATTCACTTGATGGCAACTATCGGGCAGTTGTCGCTCGCTATCTGGCCTAGTCAAAAGGTACTTTTCCTACACTTGATCTTCTTCTCCGCTTACGGCAACTTGCGCGCTTCTTTATACAAGGAGTAGCCGATGTCCGGTTCCATGGCCCAGGCGTTCGCGCATAACTTTCTCGGCAACTCACCCCGCTGGTACAAGGTTTGTATTATCGGTTTCCTGATACTCAACGCGTTGGTCTTTTGGACCGTAGGGCCGGTTGCCGCAGGATGGCTGTTGGTGCTGGAGTTCATCTTCACCCTCGCCATGGCGCTCAAGTGCTATCCATTGATGCCGGGTGGCTTGTTGTTGGTCGAAGCGCTGCTGCTGAAAATGACCACCCCTCAGGCACTTTACGACGAACTTCTGCACAACTTTCCGGTGATCCTGCTACTGATGTTTATGGTGGCGGGTATCTACTTCATGAAAGATCTGCTGCTGTTCCTGTTTTCACGCTTACTGCTCGGGGTTCGCTCCAAGGCAATGCTGGCGTTGATGTTTTGTTTCCTGTCTGCGTTCTTGTCGGCATTTCTCGATGCATTGACGGTGACCGCCGTGATCATCAGCGCCGCCGTGGGGTTCTATTCGGTGTATCACCGCGTGGCATCCGGCTCCGATCCGCGTCAGGACAGCGAGTACGGCGATGACCAGAAACTACCTGCACTTCATCATGGCGACCTGGAACAATTCCGCGCGTTCCTGCGCAGCCTGCTGATGCACGGCGCAGTGGGCACCGCGCTCGGCGGCGTTTGCACACTGGTGGGTGAGCCGCAAAACCTGTTGATCGGCCATGAAATGGGCTGGCACTTTTCCGAGTTCTTTCTGAAGATCGCGCCGGTCTCGTTGCCGGTGTTGGTGGCAGGCCTGGTGACCTGCGTAGTGTTGGAGAAGCTGAGCTGGTTCGGATACGGCACGTTGCTGCCGGACAACGTACGCGCGGTGCTGGCCAATTACGCTGATGAAGACAATGCCGAGCGTACTTCGCGTCAGCGCGCTGCATTGATCGTGCAAGGCGTGGCGGCCTTGATTCTGATTGTCGCGTTGGCATTCCATGTGGCGGAAGTCGGCCTGATCGGGCTGATGGTCATTGTGTTGATTACCGCGTTTACCGGTATTACTGACGAGCATCGGCTTGGCAGTGCGTTCAAGGACGCCATGCCGTTCACTGCACTCTTGGTGGTGTTCTTCGCTGTAGTGGCGGTGATTCACGATCAGCAGTTGTTCACGCCGCTGATCCAATGGGTGCTGGCCCTGCCCGCCGATCAACAACCGGGCATGCTGTTCATCGCCAATGGCTTGTTGTCTGCCATCAGTGACAACGTGTTTGTCGCGACCATTTACATCACCGAAGTGAAGCAGGCATTCATCTCCGGACACATGAGCCGCGAGCATTTCGAAACGCTGGCCATTGCGATCAACACCGGCACCAACCTGCCAAGCGTGGCAACACCCAATGGCCAGGCAGCGTTCCTGTTTCTCCTGACATCCGCTATTGCACCGCTGATTCGACTGTCCTATGGACGCATGGTCTGGATGGCCTTGCCCTATACCGTGGTAATGGGTGCGTTGGGTTGGTATGCCGTGAGCTACTGGCTGTAATCGCTCTATCCCTGCTGGGGCTGCCGAAGGCGGCGATTTCTTGATCTTGAACTTGAAGAACAAAATCAAAAAATCGCAGCCTCAGGCACCTCCAGAGGGCGGTATCTGAGGCTCGAACCCCACGGGCAGCAGCAACGTGCCGTCCAGGTCATCGGGCAGAACGCGGGTCGCTCAGTCCAAACAATGCCAGACCCGACCATCACGGCTCAGCAGTTCTTCAGCGGACGGCGGACCGTCCTCGCCCGCCGCGTAACCTTGCACCGTTGAATCCTGCTGCCAGGCATCGAGAAAGGGTTGCACTGCGCGCCAGCCATTCTCGATGTTGTCGGCACGCTGGAACAGCGTCTGATCGCCGGTCAGGCAATCGTAGATGAGCGTTTCGTAGCCGGTGGACGGCTGCATCTCGAAGAAATCCTTGTAGGCAAAACCCAGTTCGATGTTGTCCATCTTCAAGGCCTGCCCTGGCCGTTTAGCCAGCAAATCGAACCACATGCCTTCATTGGGCTGGATCTGGATCCGCAGATAGGTCGGGGCCAGTTCATCGACTGCGGTATCGCGGAATTGCGCGTAGGGCGCCGGTTTGAAGCAGATGACGATCTCGGTGTCACGCACACTCATGCGTTTGCCGGTGCGCAGGTAGAACGGCACGCCAACCCAGCGCCAGTTGTCGATCATGACTTTGAGGGCGACATAGGTTTCGGTATTGCTGTCGGGGGCCACCTTGTCCTCTTCGCGATACCCCGGCATGGGTTTGCCGTCGACTTCGCCAGCGGTGTACTGCCCGCGCACCGAGTTGGCCCGGGCCTCTTCGACCGACCAGGGGCGGATCGCACCAACGACCTTGGCTTTCTCACTGCGCACGGCGTCAGCGGCAAAAGCAGCCGGTGGCTCCATGGCAACCATCGCCAATAATTGGAACAAGTGATTGGGCACCATGTCGCGCAGGGCGCCGGTGTGTTCGTAGAAACTGCCACGGGTTTCCACGCCGACGGTTTCGGCGGCGGTGATTTGCACATGGTCGATGTAATGGTTGCTCCAGAACGCTTCGAACAGGCTGTTGGAAAAGCGGCTGACGAGAATGTTCTGTACGGTCTCTTTGCCCAGGTAGTGATCGATGCGGTAGATCTGCTTTTCCGACATGACCTTGAGCAAGCAAGCGTTCAACGCTTCGGCGGTGTGCAGGTCGGACCCGAAAGGCTTTTCGATCACCACCCTTCTGAACGCCTCGGGCGTTTCTTCCAGCAGACCGGAGGCGCCGAGGCGGCGAACGACCTCACTGAAGAAACGCGGCGCGGTAGCCAGGTAAAACACCGCGTTGCCAGTACCGCTGTCGGCAATTTTCGCCGCCAGCGCTTGATAGGTGCTGTCGTCCAGGAAGTCGCCCTGGACGTAGCTGATGTTTCTTGCGAGTTGAGCCCACAATTGCGGATCAAGAGACTGATCTCCCTTGCCGACCTTGGTGGCCACTTCGTTGCGAATGAAGTCTTCGAGTTTTTTCGCGAAGCCTTCATCGCTGATGGCGTTGTGGTCAACGCCAATGATCCGCAGTCCATCCCCGAGTAACCCGTCGCGCTTGAGGTTATACAGCGCCGGCATCAGCAGACGCTTGACCAGATCACCATGTGCGCCAAACAAAAACAGAGTGGTCGGTGGTGCGGGTTCAGTCTTGGATTTTCTGCGGATCGCATGGGTCATTTTTTCGCAGTCTCCACGTGGCCGCCGAAGCCGAAGCGCTGCGCCGAAAGGACTTTGTCGCCAAATGAGCCCTGCCCGCGTGAACGGTAGCGAGAGAACAGCGAGTTCGACAGCACCGGCACCGGCACCGCTTGTTCCATGGCGGCTTCAATGGTCCATTGACCTTCGCCGCTGTCGGCTACGGAGCCGGAGAAACCATCGAGTTTCGGATCGCTGGCCAGCGCGTCGGCAGTCAGATCGAGCAACCATGAGGACACCACGCTGCCGCGACGCCAGACTTCGGCAATGTCGGCGACGTTCAGGTCGAAGCGCTGATCTTCGGGCAGTTTCTCGCTGTTCTTGGTCTTGAGGATGTCGAAGCCCTCGGCAAAGGCCTGCATCATTCCGTACTCGATGCCGTTGTGGATCATCTTGACGAAATGCCCGGCGCCAGCAGGGCCGGCGTGGATGTAACCGCGCTCGGCACGGTCGTCATCGGACTTGCGGTCTTTGGTGCGCGGGATATCGCCCATGCCCGGTGCCAGGCTTGCGAACAACGGGTCGAGGCGCTGAACGGTCTCGGTATCGCCGCCGATCATCATGCAGTAACCGCGCTCCAGGCCCCAGACGCCACCGGAAGTACCGACATCGACGTAGTGCAAACCTTTTTCGGCGAGGGTTTTCGCCCGGCGGATATCGTCCTTATAGAAGGTGTTGCCGCCATCGATAATAGTGTCGCCGGCTTCGAGCAAGGTGCTCAGGGTGTTGATGGTGTCTTCGGTCGGTGCGCCTGCCGGCAACATGACCCACACCGCTCGCGGCTTGCTCAGGCCAGCCACCAGGGCCGGCAGATCGGCTACGCCGGTGGCACCCTCTTCGGCCAGGGTTTCGACAAAAGCGGTATTGCGGTCGTACACAACGGTGGAATGTCCGTTGAGCATCAGGCGCCGCGAAATATTACCGCCCATGCGGCCCAGTCCAATAATCCCGAGTTGCATGTGCTGATGCTCCCTACTACAAATAAAAAGTGTGTCAAAGGTTATAGCCCAACGCGACTCATTCGGTTTAGTCCAGCGAGCAGGCGTGAAGTTTCCGGGCATTGTGCCCGATCCTGATTGATAACGTCGGGAATCGTGCCGAAGACACACCGACCATGAAAAATAAAAAAGTTCCCTTCGGGGGCAAAAGAAATCAAAATTGGCGCCGATAGTAGATCAGCCGCTGATTTCAGGCGGATCTACAGTTGAGACACGCCATTTGCGAGGTGAGCAATGGGCACAGTACACACCGCACTGCCAGCACAAACCCTTTACGTCACAATTCGTCGCGATGAATTGCGTCAGTTGAAAGATGAGCACGAGCAAATGAAGCAGGAGCTGGCGCACTTGCGCTTGCTGATCCAGGGTCAACAGCCGTTAGCGGTGACCCAGCGCGCCCCTCACGCCTGATCTCTCGCTTGAATCGGAAGCAGCACCGCCCTGCTTCCGACACGCCATAGCGCTTTGCCAGTCCTGGCAACTCACAAAGTTTTCACATCCGCTTGTTGATACTCCGGTTCATTGTGGCCGCTCGGTATGCGCGCGCCTCCCGTTCGTCGGCGACTTTGCAGTGGCTCGACGGTGGAAGTGAATAGAGATTGGAGCGGTGAATGTCTTGGTTTAAACGCAGCGAACAGTCTGCGAATGGTTTCGATTGGGCAGGCTTTCTCTGGCTCTTCCTGTTCTTCTGGTATTTTTCCGGCATCACCCAACTGCTGATTCAGTTGACCGGCACTTCCGGTTTTTCCGGCTTTCGCCAAGCCTTCGTGATGAGCGCCATCTGGCTCGCGCCGATGTTGCTGTTCCCGAAACAGACCCGCGTCATGGCCGCCGTGATCGGTGTTGTGCTGTGGGCCTGCTCCATGGCCAGCCTGGGTTACTTCTTTATCTATCAGCAGGAATTTTCACAGAGCGTCATCTTCATCATGTTCGAATCGAACGTGTCTGAAGCCGGCGAATACATGACGCAATACTTTGCCTGGTGGATGGTCCCGGCCTTCCTCGCCCATACCGCCTTCGGCTACTTCCTGTGGACGCGCTTGCGCCCGGTGTACCTGCCGCGCGGCAAGGCTTTGGTCGCAGCCACAGCGATCCTGGTGGCCGTTGTCGGTTATCCATTAGTCAAGCAAACCCTGCGCACCGGCAGTTTTGCCGCCGGCTTCGAAAAATTCGAAACCCGTATCGAACCGGCAGTGCCTTGGCAGATGGCTGTGGCCTACCACCGCTATCTGGACACACTGGCCGGTATGCAGGAGATGCTCAACAGCGCCAGCACGATTCCACCCCTGCACAACTTCAAGGATTCGATGGCCAACCAGCCCTCCACCCTGGTGCTGGTAATCGGTGAGTCCACCAATCGGCAACGCATGAGCCTGTACGGCTACCCGCGCAAGACCACGCCGGAACTGGACAAGCTGAAGGATCAACTGGCGGTCTTCGATAACGTCATCACGCCACGCCCCTACACCATCGAAGCGTTGCAGCAGGTATTGACCTTCGCCGACGAAGACAACCCTGACCTGTACCTGAGCACGCCTTCGCTGGTCAGCATGATGAAACAGGCCGGTTACAAGACCTTCTGGATCACCAACCAGCAGACCATGACCAAGCGCAACACCATGCTCACGACGTTCTCCCAACAGGCCGACGAGCAGGTGTACCTGAACAACAACCGTAACCAGAACGCCGCCCAGTACGACGGCGACGTCATCGAGCCGTTCAACAAGGCCTTGGCTGACACAGCGCCGCGCAAGCTGATCGTCGTGCATTTGCTCGGCACGCACATGAGTTACCAGTACCGCTACCCTTCGACTTTCGACAAGTTCAAGGATCGCAATGGGGTTCCGGCCGGTGTCCGTGACGATCAGTTGCCGACGTACAACAGCTACGACAACGCGGTGCTGTACAACGACTTCGTGGTGTCGAGCCTGATCAAGGACTACGCCAGGACCGACCCGAACGGCTTTTTGCTGTACCTCTCCGATCACGGTGAAGACGTCTTCGACTCCCCGGGCCACAGCACGCTCGGGCGCAACGAAAGCAAACCGACAGCGCCGATGTACACCATCCCGTTCATGGCCTGGGCCTCGCCAAAATGGCGTGAAACCCATGACTGGAACTTTGCCGCTGATCTGGGGCGGCCGTACAGCAGCTCCCATCTGATCCACACCTGGGCAGACCTGGCGGGCCTGAGTTTCGATGAGCTCGATCGTAGCAAGAGCCTGGTCAGCGACAGCTTCAAACCTCGCCCCTTGATGATCGGCAACCCCTACGAGCGGCAACAGCGGGCGTTGATTGATTTCAGCCTGATCAAACCGAAAGCGCCGGTCGCGGCGGAAGTTGTCCTCAAATAGTCAGTTCATTGCAACACAAACCCGGTGGGAGCACGCTTGCTCCCACCGCAGATTCAAAGATGTGCAATAGCGTTCCCATTTAACGGAATCGGCGGATAATGAGCGTTCGACTTTGATTCATTGACTCATGGACGACAGGCATCCGACATCTTTAAGTGGGAGGCACACCATGAAACGCACCACACTCATTCTCGCCGCACTCATGACATTTGGCTCCACCAGCGCCTTTGCCGAAGGCGGCGCCGAACGCATGAGGTACTACTTCGAAACGCTGCGCTACAACCAGCAACTGGCACTGGGCAATATCACGCAAAGCCAGGCCAACGAGCTGCGGGTCCCGGACGACCAGACCGCACAAATGACTGAAACCTACAAACCGAAATGATTGACCTGGCTACTTGCTTGCAAGCGCGAGCCTGCTCGCGATGATCGCCGACGATGGCGCGTGAACTCTGATTCACCGCGGCGTATTCGCCTTCTTCGCGAGCAGGCCCCCTCCTACAGCGGCTTGATCCAGAACATCATGCGCCCGTGGGCGGGGTCGAACTCGCCTGGCGCAAAGCCGAACTTGCCGTAGGAGGCTTGCGCCACCGCATTGCCCTCCAGCACCTCCAGAGTGATTTTGCAGCAGCCACGCTGACGGGCGATTTCTTCGACCTTTTGCAGCATCCGCTGGCTCAAACCCAACCCGCGAAACTTCGGCACCACCGCCACATCGTGGACATTGACCAATGGCCGGCAGGCAAAAGTCGAAAAGCCTTCAAAGCAATTGATCAGCCCGGCCGGTTCGCCATTGACGAACGCCAATACGCTGAACGCATGCGCGCGCTTGGCCAGCTCGCCCGGTAGATGCTCCAGAACACTGGCGGCCAAGGCATGACCGCCGCCCATCGGGTCCTGGGCGTAGCTGTTCAGCACCAGCCCGATGGCTTCTGCATGCACCGGGTTGGTGTAGCTGGCTTGCAGTACAAGAATTTCTGCGGAATCCATTTCCATCCTCGATCGAAAAAAGGCCCCGGAACGCAGTTCGTCCTGGAAGGCCGGCGTGACGATATCGCGAGCAGCAAAAAATCGAAAGGTCCTAATGCCCCCAGATCAAGGCTTCGGTCCAGCCTAACTCGGCGAAATCCTGTGCCCGCAGGGACGATTCACCCGCGCAGAAAAACTCGTCCAGTTGCGGTGGTTTGACCCGCGTTCCACTGAGCATCGCGTGAACCTGGCCACGATGATGGATCTGATGCTCGAACAGATGTGACAACAGACGCAAACGGCTGTCGTACTGCGGCGTATCGCGGGCAATGGTAACGATTTTGCCCAGATCGGCGTCACGCATCTGTTCGCAATAAGCGATCAGGCGTCGGTCAACATGTGCCTGTTCGCGCTTGAGATCCACAGCGCGGGTGAACGGCTCGTCCTCATTGAAAAACACTTGGCAATCGGGATGAGGCTCATCGCCGCGCAGCTCCCGCTCAAGGGCATCCACGTAAAACCAGTCGCAGGTCAGGATGTGATTCAGGGTCGCGCGGATACCGGGAAAGAAACTGACGCGGTGCGCCTGCAGCTCATCCTCGCTCAATTGGCACCAGGCCTTGGCCAGGCGATGATTGGCCCAGGCGTTCTGGTAAGCCATGGTCAGCAAGTGATGCGAAAGAGGTTGATTCATGGTCATTCCTCCTGGGTTTCAAACCTCGGCGAAACGTTCCAGCTGCATTTCCTGCAGACGGCTGAGCGTGCGGCGGAACGGGAATTCCAGATAACCCTCGGTGTACAGCGCATCCATCGGCACTTGCGCTTCGAGGTATAACGGCACTTTGCGGTCGTAGCACTCATCCACCAGGGCAATAAAACGTCGCACGCCGTCGTCGTGCACCGACAACTGCGGCAACTCCCGGTCGCCGGCTTCCACACGCACGGCCGCGTCTTCGGTGCCCCGGGCAATGCGTCCGGCACGTTTTTGCGCGCTGAGGTTGGGCACGTCACTCAGCACAATAGCGCTGAAGGTGTCACACAAAGCCATGAAATCCATGGCGGCGAACGACTGCTCACAGAGATCGGCGTAACGACACCAGAGCACGGATTGACTGGCTTGCACCACAGCCAGCGGTCGATAACCCACGTTGATCGGCGCGCTGGAAACCGTTTGCCCCACGGTCAGGACCTTGAACACATCCGCCAGCGGACTGGGCTGTCCGGGTTCGGCAACCCAGTAGCGTTGCAACCCCTGCCCCGGATGCAGACGATGATCCTCGCCGCCGTCGACTGCAATCACCTGCATATGCTGTTTGATCGCGGCAATGGCCGGCAAGAACCGGTCGCGGTTGAAGCCATCGGCATACAGTTGATCGGGTGGAAGGTTGGAGGTGCAGACCACCACCACGCCCTGTTCGAACATCACCTGGAACAGGCGCCCGAGAATGATTGCGTCACCAATGTCATTGACGAACAGCTCATCGAAGCACAGCACCCGCACTTCTTCGCTCAATTCACGCGCCAGCGCCTTCAGCGGGTCAGCGGTACCGGTCAATTGAAACGAGCGCTGGTGCACCCAGCCCATGAAATGGTGAAAGTGCTGCCGCCGGGCCGGCACCCGCAAGTGCTGGTAAAACTGATCCATCAACCAGGTCTTGCCGCGCCCGACCGGCCCCCACAGATAAACGCCCATGACGGGCGAGCGCCCTTCATGCAGCGCCTCATGGCACTTCTGCAAGGCCCAGACGGCATGTTCCTGGGCTTCGGCCTGGACGAAGCCCTTCTGTTCGATGGCGTGTTGCCAGGCTTTGAGTGGGGAGTCGACATTCATGCGCGGCAGTATGCCACCAGATCGCGACAGCTACAGTGAAATGTCCAACCGGGCGATCTTGCCCTGATCATTGAGGCGGAACATGTAGCGCAACGTCAACGGACTGCCGGGAAATGTGCCGGAAATCAGGCCGTTGACCAGCACCTTTCCAGTGCGTTGCTGCACTCCCAGCACTTCGACCCGTGGCTGGTACCGCTCGGCCGTGTCCTGCATCCATTGGGCGATGGCCTGGGTGCCGACCCGATGCTGGCCCTCATCGAACACATTGGCATCTTCAGCGAAAAAACTGCCGACGCGCGAAGTGTCACGGGCATTGGCGGCAGCAATGTAGGCGGCGATGGCCGGCGCCAGCGCAGAAGCTGAATGAGACATGATATGGCTCCTTGTTGGTTGATTCTGGAGCCATGCTAGAACAGGTGAATGTCAATTCTTGTCAGGAGTGAAACGCCCTGCATCGTCCAGTTGCATCTGCTTGCGCCATGTTCGCAGCAGGTCGCTGCGTCGCCCCGGATAGCGCTCGCCCTGCTCCCTCGCTTGCGAAATACGGTCTGTGCGAAAGGTGCGATAGGCACTGCGCAATTCGCACCAGGCGACGATGATTCGCACCTCATTGAGAAAACCCAGGGCCAGTGGCCAGATCAACCGCTGACTGGGCACTTGCTGCGCGTCTGCATAATCGATGTGCAACTTGGCTTGACTGCGAATGGCCTGGCGAAACACGTTCAACGGCACCGCATTTGGCGCAAAGCCATAACCGGACGGTCCCGGCAGAACGGTCGGGTTGTGCAACGCGTCCAGCGCTTCCGGCGCCAGTACCGCGGCAATCTTGGCCAGGGCGTCGGCAGCGGCTTTGCTCAATACCTCATCCCCTCGCTGGTCGACATAACGCAAGCCAAGCACGATGGCTTCGGTTTCATCGGCATTGAGCATCAACGGAGGCAGGAACAGACCGCTGCGCAACACGTAGCCAATTCCCGCCTCGCCATAGATCGGTGCACCGAGGGCGGTGAGTTCGGCGATGTCGCGATACAGCGTGCGTTCGGAGATCTCCAGTTCCCCGGCCAGCGTCGCCGCCGTCACCGGCCGGCTTCGGCCGCGCAACACTTGCAGCAACGTCAGTAAACGAGTGGTTCGCGACACGATCGGCAGGCCCAGTCCGGAAATTCGAGTGAGCTTAGCAGAGGCCACTGACAGAAATTGGCAGTAGCAAACACCTCAGATTCGGGCGCCATCATAGCGCCCGCTTGAAGTGTGCAAAATCATTTGGCCAGTTCAGCTTGCTCCCACGGGAGATTGCTACTTAACGGTCGACCTTATGTTTTGCCGCATAGAGGCACAACATTTCCATCGCCAACGTCGCCGCCGCGAGCGAGGTGATGTCTGCATTGTCATAGGCTGGCGCCACTTCCACCACATCCATGCCCACCAGATTGATCCCGCGCAAGCCGCCGAGGATTTCCAGCGCCTGCACCGTGCTCAATCCGCCACACACCGGCGTGCCGGTCCCTGGGGCGAAAGCGGGGTCGAGGCAGTCGATGTCAAACGTCAGATACACCGGATTGTCGCCGACCCGCGCCCGAATCGCTTCGACGATTGCATCCACGCCACATCGATGCACCTGTCGCGCGTCCAGCACCTCAAACCCCTGATGATCATCGTTGGTGGTGCGCAAGCCGATCTGCACTGAGCGCGACGGATCGACCAGCCCTTCCTTGGCCGCGTGCCAGAACATGGTGCCGTGGTCGATGCGCTTGCCCTCTTCGTCCGGCCAGGTGTCGCTGTGGGCGTCGAAGTGGATCAGCGACAGCGGCCCGTGTTTGCGGGCGTGAGCCTTGAGCAGCGGATAGGTAATGAAGTGATCGCCACCAAAGGTCAACATCGCGCTGCCGGCACCGAGGATATGTTCGGCGTGGGCTTCGATGGCTTGCGGAGTCGACTGTGGTGAACCGTAATCGAAGTCGCAATCGCCGTAATCGATCACCGCCAGATGATCGAACGGGTCGAAGGCCCACGGCCAGTGGCGTTCCCAGGCAATCCCGGTGGACGCTGCACGAATGCCGCGTGGCCCGAAGCGTGCGCCGGGACGGTTGCTGGTGGCGGTGTCGAACGGCACACCGCTGACCGCCACGTCGACACCGCGCAAATCGCGGCTGTAACGACGGCGCATGAAACTGGTGATGCCAGCGTAAGTACTTTCGGCCGCGGTGCCGTAGAGGCTGTCACGGGTGATGGCTTGGTCGTTCTGCGCTGGGACGTCCATTGAAGGCTCCTTGTTATTGACGGCTACGGAAACTGGTCCATACGCGGGTGCGCTGGCGCATGTCCTTGAGGCTCATGCTGCGGTCGGCATACAGCCGCTCACGCACCTCGGCGGGCGGGTAAATGTCCGGGTCGGTGCGCACAACCTCATCCACCAGCGACGTTGCAGCCTGGTTGGCGGTGGCGAAAAACAGGGTATTGGTCAGTGCGGCGACGGATTCAGGGCGCAGCATGAATTCGATGAACTGGCGCGCCGCTTCGGGGTGCGGTGCATCCTTGGGGATTGCCAGGTTGTCCTGCCACACGAGCGTGCCTTCCCTGGGAATCCGGTAGGCAATGTCATAGGGCTTGGCCGCCTTGCGCGCCTGTTCGGCGGCCATGCTCGCGTCACCGTTGTAGGTCAGTGCCAGGCACACACTGCCATTGGCCAGATCATTGATCTGCCGGCCGCTGGCGACGTACAGCACCGATGGCTGCAATTGCTGCAATAACGCCTGGGCCGATTCGAGATCGCGCTTGTCGGTGCTGTAGGGGTTTTTGCCCAAGTAGTGCAGTGCCAGGCCGATCACCTCTTGCGGTGAGTCGATGATCGCAATGCCGCAGTCCTTGAGCTGGTGGGCATATTCGGGCTTGAACAGCAGGTCCAGGCTATTGAGCGGCACGTTCGGCAGGCGTTGTTTGACCGCCTGCACATTCATTCCCAAGCCCAGCGTACCCCAGGTGTAGGGCACGCCGTAGCGGTTGCCGGGATCGACCGCCGCCAGTTTTTCCAACAGGTCGGGATCAAGATTGGCGTAACCCTTCAAGCCATCGTGGGGAATGGCTTTGAGTGCACCCGCCGCCAGGCCGCGTGCCAGCACACTGGAGGACGGCACCACCACGTCATAGCCACTGCCACCGGTCAGCAGTTTGGTTTCCAGCACTTCCGGCGCATCGAAGGTGTCGTAGCGCACATGAATGCCGGTCTCCTGCTCGAATCGCTTCAAGGTTTGCGGTGCCACGTAATCGGCCCAACTGTAGAGGTTGAGCACTTTCTCCTCGGCACTGGCCGACGCGGACACGACAAGAAACAACGCGGGTAAACACAGCTTGAACGTGGGAGCCATGACGAACACCTGACCATTGGAAGTGGTTGCAGGATGCCGCGTCGGATACATTGGTGAAATATCACGTTTATTAACCTGACATTACCCGGGAGTAATGTTTGATGCTCGGTCAACTCCACGATGTGGACCTGCAACTGTTGCGTCTGTTTGTCAGTGTGGTGGAGTGCGGCGGCTTCAGCGCGGCGCAGGGCGAGCTGGGCTTGAGCCAGTCGAGCATCAGCCAGCAAATGGCCAAGCTCGAGACTCGCCTCGGCTATCGGCTGTGCAGCCGTGGCAAGGGTGGCTTCAATGTCACGCCCAAGGGCGAGCAACTGCTCAACGCCACGCGCAGCCTGTTCGAGTCCATCGAAGCGTTCCGTCACCAATCCAATGGCGTGGCCGGTCGCCTGATCGGCGAAGTGCGCCTGGGCTTGTCCGAAGCGCTGGATCAATCGGTGCTGCAACGGGTCGCGGAGGCCATCCGACGCTTTCGCCAGCGCGACGAATCGGTGCGTATTGAGTTGATGAGTGCCATGCCCGGCGAAATGGAACGCCTGCTGCTGCAACAGCGACTGGATTTGGCGATCGGGTACTTCTCGCAGATCCAGAACGCTTTTGATTACCGCCAACTTTTCAGTGAAACCCAGCATTTGTATTGCGCAGTCGGCCATCCGCTGTTCGCCGATGCAGCGCCGGATGACCGGGCCCTGCAAGCCTGCGACCGGGTCGATCACCCTTACCGCTTCCTGCGCAGTGACGAGCCCTTCCAGGGCAAACTGTGTTCGGCGCGGGCAGAACAGGTCGAAGGCACCCTCGCCTTTATTCTGTCCGGCAAGCATATCGGTTATCTGCCCAGCCACTTTGCCCGTGCTTGGGAAGACAAAGGCCTGTTGCGCGCGGTGCGCCGCGAGGAAATGAGTTTCGACGTGGCGTTTCATCTGGCCAGGCATCGGGCGCTGGTGCCGGGGGATGCGCAGAAAGCGTTTGAAGAGGATTTACTGGCGGCTTTTGCCTGAAGGTTCTTTTGCCGTGATCGGACCGTTCTGGCATCCTGCGCCTCCATTTTCCGACCCGGTCCCGCCTCCCGGCACGCAAACCACCATGACCTCCCCAGAAAAAACCCCGCGCAATAACGACCTGATCTACGGCCTCGACGACCGCCCTCACCTGACGGCTACCGTGTTCGCAGCCCTGCAACATGTGCTGGCCAGTTTCGTCGGCATCATCACCCCGACGCTGATCATGGGCAGTGCCCTCGGCCTGCAAAGCGAAATACCGTACCTGATCAGCATGGCGCTATTCGTTTCCGGCCTGGGCACATTTGTTCAGGCGCGACGCTTCGGACCGGTCGGTTCAGGCCTGCTGTGCCTGCAAGGCACGAGTTTTTCGTTCATCAGCGTGATCCTCAGCGCCGGGTTCATGGTAAAGGCCCGGGGCGGCGGCACCGATGAGATTCTCTCGACGATCTTCGGCGTGTGCTTCTTCGCCGCGTTCATCGAAGTGGTGCTGAGCCAATTCATCGGCAAGCTGCGTATGCTGATCACCCCGGTGGTGACGGGCACCATCATCACCCTCATGGGTTTGTCGTTGATCAAGGTCGCGATGACCGACATTGCCGGCGGTTTCGGCGCGCCTGACCTCGGTGCAGCGAGCCATCTTGGCCTGGCCGCACTGGTGCTTGGCACTATCGTGGTACTCAACCGCGTGGACGTGCCGTTCCTGCGCCTGGGGGCAATCGTCATCGGCCTGACCCTTGGCTATGTCGTCGCCTGGCTGCTGGGGCACGTCGATTTCGCCAGCCTGCCTGCTGTGCCGTTGATGAGCGTGCCGGTGCCGTTCAAGTACGGCTTCTCTTTCGATTGGGTCGCGTTCGTGCCGGTGGCGGTGATTTTCCTGGTGTCGCCACTGGAAGCCGCCGGTGACCTGACCGCCAACTCAATGATCTCCCGGCAGCCGGTCAAAGGCCCGGTGTACATTCGCCGGATCAAATCCGGATTGCTGGCTGATGGTCTCAACTCGGCGATGGCCGCGGTGTTCAACAGCATGCCGATGGTGACGTTCGCGCAGAACAACGGCGTCATCCAGCTGACCGGCGTGGCCAGCCGTTACGTGGCGTTTTTCATTGCTGGTTTGCTGGTCGTGCTGGGGCTGTTCCCGATGATCGGCGCCGTGCTGCAATTGATGCCAAAACCGGTACTCGGAGGCGCTGAACTGGTGATGTTCGGCACGGTTGCCGTGGCCGGGATCAAGATCCTCGCCGAAGCCGGTCTGCATCGGCGCAACATGCTGATCGTGGCGATTTCCATCGGCATGGGCCTGGGTGTGGCCGCGGTGCCGGAAGTCTTGCGTGAGCTGCCGAAGGCGCTGCACAACATCTTTGAATCGCCGATCACCGTCGGTGCATTGTGCGCCATCGTTCTGAACATCTTCCTGCCGGAAGAATTCATCGAGCTGGAAGAAGACGATTTCGATCCTGAAGCGTCGATTCTGCAGGTCATGGAAAACCCGGATGTCCCGGCCAAGAGTGAACCCGCCAGACCTGCGGTTGTCGCACAGTTGAACAGCTAGGCAAATGCTCAAGGGCCGAGCCATTGCGGCTCAGCCCTTTTTTACTTGTGAGAGCACGTCCATGCGCAGCGTCCACGCCGTTATCCTTTCCCTGTTGTTACTCTCCCTCAGCGCCTGCGCCCTGCTCCCGAATCGCGATCCGTTGAACATCAATGTGGTTGGCATCGAACCTTTGCAAAGCCAGGACATGGAGATCCGTTTTGCGGTGAAGATTCGTGTGCAGAATCCCAATGAGGGCTCGATCAGTTTCAACGGGGTGGCGCTGGATCTGGACATCAACGGCCAACCCTTCGCTTCCGGTGTCAGCGATCAGTCGGGTTCGATTGCGCGCTTCTCCGAAACCGTGCTCACGGTTCCCGTCAGCGTCTCGGCGTTCTCGGTGCTGCGCCAGACCTTCGGCTTGAGCAAGACGCAGACCCTGAACAACATGCCCTACATCCTGCGTGGCAAACTCGCCGGCGGCTTGTTCGGCACCATGCGCTTTGTCGATAGCGGCAAGCTCAGCCTGCCAGGGCCGGCGACGGGCAGCCGGTAACGCTGCAGATGCAGAGGCTATGAAGCAAAGCGCACACCCGGTTTCGCTCGCTCATCCACCGTCAACTCGAACACATCCGGGCGCGCATAGTGCCCGACCACGTCGTAGTCGTAACGCGCGCGGATCAAGTCGTCCGTGTCAATTTCGGCGGTCAGCAAACCGCGACCACCACGCAGCGGACCGGCCAAAATATCGCCCATCGGCCCGACAATCACACTGCCGCCAGCAATCAATGGCCGGTCCGAAGGCCAATTGGCGACTTCCAGGCCCAAGGCCTGTGGCGAGTCCTGAACCTGACAAGCGCTGACCACAAAGCAGCGCCCCTCGTGCGCGATGTGCCGCATGCTGACTTGCCACATTTCCCGCTCATCCACCGTCGGCGCGCACCACACCTCCACCCCCTTGGCGTACATCGCTGTGCGCAACAGCGGCATCATGTTTTCCCAGCACACCACCGCCGCGACCCGCCCGACCTGGCTGTCGATCACCGGTAACGTCGAACCATCGCCCTTGCCCCAGATCAGCCGTTCGGTGCCGGTCGGCATCAATTTGCGATGCTTGCCGACCAGTCCCGCCTGCGGATCGAAATACAGCGCAGTGCAATACAACGTGCTGCCCGAGCGCTCGATGACGCCGATCACCAGGTTGGCGCCGGTACGCGCTGAAAGCCCGGCCAGCGCTTGCGTTTCCAAGCCCGGCACGTCGATGGCGTTGGCAAAATAACGGGCAAAGGCTTCGCGCCCTTCCGGCAGTCGATAGCCCAATTGGGTGCCGAACCCTTCACCTTTCGGATAACCGCCGAGCAGCGCTTCGGGCATCACCACCAGGGCGGCGGCGGATTCGATGATTGCACTTTCATACGACAGAATTTGCTCCAGCGTGTCGGCCTTGCCGCCGGGCAAGGCGCCGATTTGCAGCGCAGCAACGATTGACTTGGGCATCACAGTAACTCCAGCGGGGTCAGATGTTGCTGATTCTGCGGCGACACGGGATCATGAATAAAGCCCAGTTAGCTGCTGAATGATATGAACCAAATGAATATCAGCGATATCGATCTCAATTTGTTGAAAGTCTTTGAAGCCCTGCACGAAGAGTCCAGTGCCAGTCGAGCGGCGCTGCGCCTTGGTGTCACGCAATCGGCGGTCAGTGCCGCATTGCGGCGGTTGCGTGAGGTGTATGGCGACCAATTGTTTGTCCGAACCGGCCGGGGCCTCGCGCCAACGCTCAAGGCCAATCAACTCAAGCCGGTGGTCAGCGATGCACTGAATAAATGCCGGCAGAGCCTGGCGATGGTCGATCCGACTACCCACCATTACGACGGACGCTCGGTGAGTATCGGCTTGTCGGATGATTTCGAGATTGCCTACGGGCGTCGGCTGATAGAGGAAATTGCCCGCTGCGCGCCGAAGTTGCGCCTGATCTTTCGCCAGACCCACAGCCAGATCGTCGCTCAGGCCTTGATGGAACGCAGCATCGATCTGGCGATTGCCGCCGGCGGGTTCGCCGAACGCTTGCTGAGCCGTCAGGTGCTGGGGGAAGGAAGTTACTTGTGTCTGGTCGACCCGCTGAGCCTCAGCGAGGGCCAGCAGACCATCAGTCTGGAGGAGTTCGTCACCCGTGAGCACATCCTTGTGTCTTCGGGGGGCTTTATCGGCATTACCGATGAAGGGCTGGCGGCAGTGGGCTTGAGTCGCCGGGTGTGCGCCTCGACCACGCACTTTGCAGCACTGCCGCATCTGCTCAAGGGCAGTCAGGCGGTGGCGACCATTCCGGCTCACGCGGCCAGGAGCATTGCTGCGCTCAGCGGCCTGACATTGCTGCCTTGCCCCTTGGCATTGCCGCGCTATCCGATCGAGCTGGGCTGGCGTACCAGCACCCAACCAGACCCGGTGGTGCTGAAAGTGCGCGAGGCGATCGTGGCGAGTTTTATGTAGCGACTTACTTGTTGGCGGCCATCAGGCGATTGACTTCACTGCGCACCATGTTCGAGTACTCCGGTGGCGACATGCCGTCCAGCTCGGCACGAACCCACTCGGCCCACTTGCCTTTGCGTTTAGCACGTTCGCCAAACAAGCGCGCCGCTTCACCCTTGGCTTTGCCCAGGTTGTTTTGCCAGAGTTCGAACAGACGGGATTTTTCATCTTCAAGCGCAGCGCGCTCGGCGAGGGATTTGTCGGCCAGATTGAAGCTCATGGGATTTTTCCTGCTGCATAAAATAGGCGACATCTTACACTGTAGGATGAATCGTCCTGCGCTGGATTTCCTTGGAATCGGGCTGACGCGAGAAATCGCTGCAACTTTTTCCAGTGCCGAGGACTCCATTGTTCACTGTTCACCCACTGCAAGGAGTACTTCAATGGCCCGGAAAACCGCCGCACAGGCTGCCGATGAACAAATCAAGGATCAAGCCTTCAGCGAGCTTCAATCGCTGATCGAAGAGTCGGAAAAGCTGCTCAAAAGCAGTGCCTCACTGGTCGGTGAGGAAGCAGAGACATTGCGTGGGCAAATCGCCCTGAAACTCCAGCAGGCCCGGGATTCGGTGACCAGCGTACGCAACCGGACACTGCCTGCAGTCGAGGCCACTGAAACCTACATCGGCGGCCACCCTTGGCAGACGGTTGCGGTATCGGCGGGTTTCGGCCTTGTGGTGGGGATGCTCCTGGCACGCCGCTGATCATCAACCTGAACACAAAACCTGTGGGAGCGAATTCGCTCCCACAGGTTTTTCAGATCAGAGCCCTGCCAGCTCCCGCAGATCCGCCAGTGTCTGCTCATCGAGTGCGATGCCGTCGGCTTGCGACTTGGCCCGCTGATAGTGACGCCGATCACCCGGCAATCGCTTGAGCCCCACACCGTGCATCTGTCGCACCAACTCCTGACTGCGTTCGGCGAAGTTCTGCCCGGCGGCTTTGCTCGGGTCGATGACGATCAACAATTGACCGGTCCAGGGAGTCTTTGCGCCCGGGTGATTTTTCCAGTCGAACTCGAAAGAAAAATTACCCCCGGTCAACGCCGCCGCCAACAGCTCCACCATCATCGACAGCGCCGAGCCCTTGTGCCCGCCGAACGGCAACAACGCGCCACCTTCAAGAATCGCCTTCGGGTCCTGGGTCGGCTGACCGAGACTGTCCACGCCCATGCCGGGTGCCAGGCGCTCGCCCTTGCGCGCAGCGATCTGAACATCGCCGTGGGCGATGGCGCTGGTGGCCAGATCGAACACGATTGGCTCGCCGTCAGCCCGAGGGGCAGCGAAGGCAATCGGGTTGGTGCCGAACAATGGTCGATCGGCACCGTGGGGCACCACACACGTCATGCTGTTGACCACACTGAGCGCCACCAACCCTTCATAGGCAAAGGGTTCAACGTCCGGCCAGAGCGCCGCGAAGTGGTGGGAATTACGGATCGCCAGGACCGCGATGCCCGCGCTGCGAGCCTTTTCTATCAATAGTGGCCGAGCGGCAGCCAGGGCCGGTTGCGCAAAACCGTTTTTGGCATCGACCCGGACAAACCCCGAAGCCACATCCTCGACCGTCGGAACAGCCTGGCCGTCGACCCAGCCGCTCTTGAGCGTCGAGACATAGCCAGGCATACGGAACACGCCGTGGCTGTGGGCGCCGTCGCGCTCGGCACCGGCGCAGTTTTGCGCCAGCACCCGCGCGACATCGGCCGAAGTGCCGTGACGCAGGAATATCTTCTCAAGCAGTGCCGTCAGCTCATCGAGTGACAGGTTTTGCGAGACAACAGTAGACACATGTTCGTGTGGCGCAGACATCTGAAGCTCCAGACTAATTATTGGAGGGGGCTACAGCGTACGTAGAGCGCCGATTAACAACGCGCGGCGTATGCGCTGTCAACCCTTCGGTGGTGCCTGTTTGCATGAACATGGACCTGTCGTGCGTTAACTATCTACCACCCGTACCGCAGCCGCGGCTTTTAGTCTCGACGCTCCATCCATTGGCGCTCTGCGCAGTGCCTTGTTCGAGATTCGATAATGCCTGTACCTCCAGATCCACTGTTTTTCCCCGAAGCCCTGCAGTCCCCCGGCCGTTGGACTGAACTGGGCAATATCCACGGCCTGGCGCGCAAAGATTTCGAATGGTTCAAGCACATTGAACTCACCAGCCAGACCCTGCGCAGTCGTCAGTCACCACCGATGCTCGTCGAAAGAATACTGATAGGCACCTCCGACCAGGTACCGGTGCCTCTTGCCGGCTGTTTCGTGTTGAGCCCTTCTCCGGATACCAACGGGGCGATCGTTTATACACCCTACGCCGGCATTCAGAAGTTCTACAGCCGAGCAGCCTTGACCGAACACCTGGTACAAAAACTTGGCGACGCTGACGAGGACGATAACCTGCTGGCCTTCATGTCCCTTGCCCAGCGCAAGACGCTGGCGGAGGCTACCAGCGTCCAGGTGACTTATCAGACGATCGATGGCGATGTATTCGAAGACCAGGGTGCTGCCATTCGCCAAAACCTGGCTGTGAATGATCAGGCACTCATCGACGAACTGGTTGCCCTGCCGTCCCTCGATTCATTGCTCGACACGATAATTGCCGACTTGCTGGCAAACACGCAGCCCGGGCTCGATCAGCGTCAGACCCGGGCAGATTTTTATCTCGACGCCACTGTCGGCCAGACGCAGAACACCTTTGAACGCTTGAGCAACTCCTTGTCACTGAAGGCTGCGGTGCTGTCCCATTACCGCAATCAACAGTGGCCAGCGGGTCAACATGTCGAGTTTTCTCACCCGCAGAAAAACGCCAGCAGTTCCGACCAGCAACATTGGCAATCTGCGGTACTTAGCGCCTCCAGCAAACTGCTGCCCCTGCTTTTCCAGCGCTTGGAAGCCTACTGGGAAGCACCCGCGGCCGGTGACGGTGCAACGCGCAGGTCACTCTTCAGCAGGGCCCTGTGTCAGCAGGCACGAGCAGATATTTTGCTCAAGCGTGAGGCGAAGATCATCAGCCCCGACCAAAGCCGTGCCCTGCACACTTTGTTTCAACCAACCGCCACCACGCACACCGTTACCCTGGAGACGGTGCGCCTGTGGGAGCAGCAAGCCAACTTCGTGGAATTGGCGGGCTCGCTGATGATCAGCCACTCGACTGCCTACCTTTACACCCCGACCCAGGGATTACAGGTACTGAAAGACTATCAAGACTTGAAAGCGACGTTGATGAGCAAGTTCAGCGCCAGTGGTCACGAGGATGAAGTCTATGGCCTGCTGAGTCTGGGCGAACGAAACAGCTTCATCGGATTCGATCAGCCGCAAGTCTCCGGAGAGGTCGTTTACGGCCCGATATTCACGGTTCTGTTCGAGGCAATCATCACCAAACAACGGCAAAACATCGAATACGCCTTGCAGGTTTTCCGTCACAGCGACGGCACGGTGAACCTCCATGCCCTGTTCGACAAAGCGCTGGATATACGTTCGATGATCAGCGAACGCTTGCTCGCGCTCGGCACCGATGGTCGCTGGAGTACACAGCCAATGCTGGTGGGCAAGCAAAAACCCTCGGCGGTGCGCGGCGACACCGCGGCGGCCTACGTGAAAACTTTCACGGCTGTCGAAACACCGATCAGCACAGACTTCGCCGCCCAACCGATCACTTCACTGGCGTTGCAACGGCTCTATCTGGAGAAAATCAAACCGAAAATAGCCCATGCCCTGTCCGTCGGAGTTGGCGGGGAAGCCAGGCTGCGGGTGCTTGATAAAACCTTGCGGACGGCAGAACAGTCCATCGTCGACACGGTGTTCAACCCCGATCAACCGGATCGCAAAAGTCGCCGCGCACTCAATGGATTCCGGCCTGACGCCTACACGCTGATGATTGAATGCAGCGGACAGAAAGAGCTGCTGCCCTTGGCCAATTGCGTGCTGCTGACCGAGCGTGGCGGACTTGATAACCAACATTCGGGACGCGTCATTTTAAGGTCCCCGGCAGCAGGACTCGAGGTCTTTGATTCGCTCAACCGCGCGAAACAGGTACTGAACCGACGCCTGCTCGACCCTCGCATCCGTCTGGAGCTGCTGGAGAACCTGTCCCCCGCCCTGCGTCAATTTCATCAACGCTACTCAATCCACGCGTTGCGGCTGATCGAAGGCAACGTGATGGAGCACCTCACGCAATCATCCATCGAACACTTTCTGGCCACTTGTGAGCAGGTACGCTCGCGCAAGCTTGCGCAGGCCAAAGAGCGCAAGGCACTTGGCGAACTGACGAAAAACATCATCGACACCAACTTGCCCAGGGCCGCCAGTATCGCCAAAGCCATTTCACAACAGCAGTCCTTACCCGCCTGGCTGGGCATGGCGCCCGTCGAAGAGCAACAGTTGCACATCGAATTGCTGGAGCAGTACCGCAACAGCGTTACCGATGACAAAGACTATCTGCATGGAATACAGACGCTATCTGACTACACGCGCGAGCGGTTGAAGTCATTGCTTGCCAGCCGGTTTCCCGGGACGTCGCTCAGCCCTGACGACATCACAATCACCCCCAACCTGGCGTTGGCCGGCCCGCCTCTGGCCCTGACCGATTTCGCCCTCAATCACGTCAAGATTGCTCAAGGCACGGGCTTCAAGATCACATCAACCACGACCACCTCGCTGCCCGAGGGACTGAACCAGAGCGTTGTTCAACAGTTTTTGCAGTCCCTGAATATCGAGAGTGACTTTGCAAAACGGGTGGCGGATACATTGACCGGCGCTGACACTGAAGAGTGTAAACGTCGTTTTGCCCAACAGCTTCCTTGGCAGCTCTTGCAGCATGCTCACGCATTGAAGTTGCAACAGCGTCTTTCCAGCGAGGCATTCGATCTGGTCAGCCAAGTGCTCGATATGCCGGACGCCACCGCTCGAGCCTCGGTGGAAGGCGCGCACGCTATCGTCCGACCGCTCGAACTGATCAAGACAGCGGGGGCTGCTGCCATCAAAACCCTGGGACTGTATTTGATCAGCCCTGGTGCCGGCCATCACGGGCCGCATGTCCTGTATGCGCCATACTTTGCAGGCTCGGCTTTCAGCGAGTTTGAAAGCGAGGCCAAAGTCGTTGCGGCGATCAATACCCCCGGTTCATTCCAGGACCTGGTGATTCGGCGATTACCTGAAAACCAACAATCGATCTTCAGTAACCTGCTCAAGTCCACGATCGGCGAGGAAAGCGAAATCACCCTCGCCTCGTCTGCCATTGACGGCAATCTGTTGGATAGCTTGTTCAGCGACAATGCCAGCCTGTTGCAGCGAATGCTCGGCAGCCGATCGCTTGCCAACGGCCAGTCGGATTGGGAGGCCGTCAAACATCTGTTCAGCTCCGGTCTCAAATTGGCGTCCGGTCTGTTGCCGGGCAAACTCGCCTATGTGCAGTTCTTATGGCAAAGCTTCAAGGATTTCAAAGCCTCCGCCGAAGCGTTGCAGGACCACCATTGGACGCGGGCCTTGCAGGCGTTTATTGCCGGTACGGTACAAATGGTCTCCTTGGGGCGTTTGTCGCTCGAGAATGAACAGCTGACATTGCAGGAATCCAGCGAAACAACACCGGTCATCACCGCCGTGACTAAACCGAAATGGTCTGAGATCAAACTGACGTCTGCCTCACGCACTCAATTGCAAACCTTCGAAGCGTCGACCGTGTCCCTGAAAGATCTGAGCAAAAATGCCGTCGATGGCACCTACCTCAATTCAGTCGACAAACACCGTTACGCGCCCATCGCCGGCAAGGTCTATCGCGTCGATAAACCCGCTGCGGTCTGGCAAATCCTCAATGCCAGCCACGACGGGCCCTATCTGGCGAGCACATCGACCCGGCAATTGGTGCTCGACCCCGACGTGCACACCGTGCATTACGGAAAAGCCCTGTCAAAAATGCGTAACGACTATGTGGCGAGCCTCGAAGCCAGGCTGGTACTGAACATCGAAGCGCGGGGCATGGCAGCCATCCGCGCCAATCATCCGGAAAAGGCCCGCATGATTGTGCAGGCCATCGACCTGGCGCGCTATTACGCCTTCAACAGCCTGCACAATCTGGCGCAACAAAGGCAACTCACCAGTGGCACGCGCCTCGACACCTTTCTCAAGCGTTTTTTTGATGTCAGCGCCGTCGACACCGCCCTGCTCGATAAAATCAAACAGGCGATACTGCCGGTGTGTACGGCACTGGTGGATCCGGACGAAGACTTGATGAACACCGAGCGCTTTGTCGTCGGTTCGAACAAATACCAGCAAGCCAATCTGATCGCGTTCGTGGTCAATGATGACGCAAGCAACCATGTGCATTTCACTGAAAGGTTCTTCGATCAACAACTGGACTGGTACAAGTCCTGTCTGACTGAACCCTTTGATGTCGATGGTCACAGCCAGGCAGCCACGCTGATTCACGAATTTTCCCATCAGTTTTCAAAAACCCTGGATATCGCGACCCTGGAGGCCCGGCGGCCATTTCTCGATCTTGTCGCACCGATCACCGGTTACGGCCGGGCAATGAAGCAAAGTCAGACGAAGTTTCAGCGGGAGGCGTTGTCCCTGAGCACCCCGAAGGAGGAACTCTTCGCACGCTGGAACAGTCGCTTGCAGTCATGGATAAGCCTGGATTCGATCCCGGGTTCGACTCACATTGGCAAGGAAATCCTCACTATTGCGGGCACCCGTACCATGGCAGCAGCCCGCGATGCGTTCCTGGATCCGAGTAACGCAGAGAAACGGATCGACATCATTTTGCGCAATGCCGATTCGATTGCCTTTCTGATTTGTGAAATGGGGCGGCAGCTCGACCCGCTTCCATCCACTTCCAACACGTCAGCCTGATCTATTAAACATGCGCAGATCCGCCGGGTCTGCCCGTGAATGTTTTTTCACACTGACGACGAATAAAACCTGGCGTCCCCGTGTTTACGGGCATCCCGGTAAAAATAAACACTCTTTGATGGTTAATTGCCATGACCGATGTTTCTCGCCGGCCGCCCTCAAGGTTAGAATGGCGCAAATCAGGATGAGTCAATGACCGACCACTCTCTCTCCCAAGACGAATACGACGCCATCACCGATGCCGCAGCGCATTGGTGCATGCGCTTGCACGCCGAAGACTGCACCGCGCAGGAGCGTCTGGCGTTCGAGCAGTGGCGCAGTGCACACCCGCTTCATGCCTTCGAGTACGAAGCCATGCTGGAAATCTGGGATGTCGCGGGGGATTTGCCTCGTCCAGAGCCTGCTGTCGTCGTGCCGATGGTGCCCGTCAAGTCACAGTCTCCATGGCGCACCGTTGGCATGGCCGCCGCCGTCTGTGCACTGGCACTGCCGCTGGCGGCCTACAGCGGCTGGAATCTGGGCTGGCTGCCCAATTCATACCAGCACTTTGAAGCGACCAACAACATACGCCAGGTCACTTTGAATGACGGCAGCAAAGTCGAACTGAACCTGGGCAGCGAGCTGACCTACAGCAATTACAAGGATCGTCGTCAGGTCACTCTGAAAAAGGGCGAAGCGTTTTTCAGCGTCAGCCATGACACTGGCCACCCTTTCGTGGTCAAGGCGGCTGAAGGCAAGATCCGCGTCACCGGTACCAGGTTCAATGTCTGGATGTATGAAGACCAGGTCAAAGTGAATCTGATCGAAGGATCGGTGCTGGTCAGCAGCAATGATGACCTGCCGGGAGATGGTTTGAGGCTTGGCCCGTCGATGCAGGCCAGTTACCGCCAGGGCGATTACATTCCGCAGATCAGCCAGACCTACGACAACGATAACGCGTTGGCCTGGCTCAACGGCAAGTTGGTACTCGATGACCTGGCACTCAACGATGCGTTGCCATTGATCAACCGCTACCTGGAAAACCCGTTGATGGTTGCCGACCACAATACCGGCGCGATCCGGATTGGGGGTATCTACAACATCAAGGAACTCAATAGCCTGGTGGCCACCCTGCCCAAGGTGCTGCCGGTCTACCTGACCCGCAACAAAGAGGGCAACCCGGTCCTCAACTCCATCCCGCAACAACCGCCGAAAAGCTGAAAGGCCGCATCCTTTGCCGAGTGCGGCCTTTCATTCAACGGTTGCAGCGGTGTTTACTGTGCCGCCACCTTCCCGGTTCTTTCATCCTGCTCGCGCAGGGTCATGGCCTGATAGTGCGGATCGGCCTGGATCTGTTGCTCGGTGAACGGCAGCACACTCAACTGTTTTTTCGAAAATGCCTCAGTCTGATCCCGCGCGTACTTCGAAGACGGGTCACTGGAGAGCGAGAACGCCAACACACCTTTGGCCTGCGGACCGTTCTCATCGAACGTCACCACCTGCAAGTAGCTGGTGCCGCTGACAACTTCGCGTTTGCCGTCGCTGCGGGGCACACTCTGGATGGCGTTGTAGACGCCCAATGTTCCCGGCCCACCGTGAATCGGCGTTTGCTGGCCACCGCTGCTGACGACTTGAACATCACCCCAGCGCGTGGCCTGCTTCAGCCCGGAGGCGTTGACCTGCTCCACCGAGGCCAACATCGCCTGGCGCAGCGCTTGCACCACGTGCGGACGATCGAGCGCCAAACCCCGTGGCGTGTGTTGCGGGTCTTTGGGATCGAACGCTACACGCCAGACATCCGGCATTTGCTGCAAAGCTTCCATGACATTCTGGAAGTGTACGAAGCCCAGGCCACTGTCCAGATTTGCCTTGCGGTCCCAGGCCTTGAAACTGGCGCACAGCGGGGCCAGCGTTTTCGCATCGGTGCCAAGACCATCGGCGCAGAACTGCAGCAGGTCCGGCATCACTAGTGCGGCCTGATAGACCTGATCATCCATCACCATGTGTTGCAGATCCTGCGCGCTGAGCGTTCCCGCCTGGGTCAGTCTGCCCAACCGTTGCAGGGCGAATCGCGCACGCAAACCCAATGGCTGATTGTCCTGGCTGATCAGCGGCGAGAAACCGGTCAACGGTTGCGCCGGGTTGGCCATCCAAGCCGAATCATTGGAATGCTGCACAAAGTCCTTGCGCAACAGTTGCGGCAGCTTGTCTGCTGCATAAATGCCTTTCTGCGCGGCCCGCGGGTCAATGTCCCACGCGCACGCACTGTTCGAACCGTCGAGAATGATCATTTCCAGACCGATACGCGGATCGCTGCACTGCGCCAGTTTCTCGGCACTGACGTTGGGCACCACCGACAGATTCATGTACAGGGTTTGCCCCTTGTCATCCGCCGCCAGCGTATTGACCCAAGGGATGCCCTGGATCTTGTTGACACTGGCCTGAAACGCTTCAAGGCTATCGGCGCGATTCATCGCGTACCACTGGGCCAACACCCGATCGTTATCCAGGTTGGCATCACGCAGGCTGTAGGCAAACTGGTTATCCCAATCCAGTTTGCCGGGCCATTGCACGATCGGGCCGAACTGCGAGCTGTACACCACGTGGGAAATGGCTTTGATCGTTCCATCGGCTTGCTTCACATCGACGGTCAGTGCTTGCCTGTGCATCGGCAGTGACTGGCCGTCGAGCAGATAGCGGGTCGGATCCTTTGGATCGAGTTGCAAGCGGTACAGGGTGAAATGCTTGGACGTGTCCACGGTGTGGGTCCAGGCCAAATGCCGGTTGAAACCGATATTGATCAACGGCAGGCCCGGCAATGCAGCCCCCATCACATCCAGTTTGCCCGCAATAGTCAGGTGCATCTGATAGAAACGCATGCCGCCGACCCACGGAAAATGAGGGTTTGCCAACAACATGCCACGGCCGTTGAAGGAGCGCTCGCTGCCCACCGCCACCGCATTGCTGCCGCGGTCGAGGGCAAAACGCTGCAGGCGCGAAGCAGCCAGCTGAAATGACGCGCGCTCACCGGCATGGGTGGCGACGGCAGTCGGGGGTGTCGCCCCCGCCACCGCCTCGGCAAATTGCCCGATCCCCCCTTCGACCAACAGCCGTCGAGTCAACTTGACCAGGTCCGTGGTGGTGATTTCCCGCACCCAGTCGCCCTGACATTGCGCCGGTAGCCCCTGCCCTCGGCTTTGCGACAGGAATCGGTTGTAGCCGGCCACATAACCTTCCATCAGTTCGCGCACTTCAGGGGTTTGTGCCCGCCAGAACCCGCTGACCGCCTGCTCTGTGTTCAAGCCATTGAAAAACAAGTCGCTGGCCAGGTTTGCTCGCTCTTCCAACGTGAATTGATCAGGGCCGAAATAACGCGAGCGTTGACCGTTCACCGTGACGATCTCATTCGCCAGCAAACACAGGTTATCCTGAGCGTAGGCATAGCCGATGCCATAACCGAGCCCTCGCTCGTTTTCGGCACGAATGTGCGGAACACCGAACGTGGTCCGGCGGATATCGGCACTCGCCTGCTCAGGCTGGCTGCGTGCATTCGCCGCGAGACTGAGCCCCAAGAACAAACCTGCCAGGCTCAACCTGGTTAACTGGCTGGAAATAATCACACTCGCTCCTGATCGAAAAACAATGGTCACAGTTCTGCGTACTGACACGCACTGCGCATCCTTTCAGGGACGAAGCAAACGACAAAAATTTAGGAGAATGAACTGCCATCCAGAGGCGCCCGACAGAGCGGTGACGTAATGACGACGAAATTTCTACATTCAAGTCTTCATTATTTGGGTCGCTCATACGTCTTGTTATGCAAGAGCGCCCCATTTTTCCTGATCAGGCTCTGAAAAGGAGTTTTGCAATGTACAACTCGCATCTGCCAACGGACGGTAGCAACGCGCCAAAGAGCACCTCCATTGGGGTCGGCGTTTTCGACCAGCGTACCGAGCGCAATGGCAACGAGAGGATTCGCTTCCTGCTCAAAAGCTTTGGCTTGCGAACGAGTCTGATTCGCCTGAAAGTCATCGACGCTTTGCTGACAGCCGCCGAAAGCGACCGCAGCCTGGGCGTGCGCGGTGTACACAGTCATTTGCTGGAACTGGATATTCCCCTGTCCTTTCTGAGTGTGCGCGAGGTGTTGAAACGTCTGTGCAGCGAGGGCGTGATCGTCCTCAACCCGGACAAAAGCTACAGCCTCGACCCACGGGCCGCCGCGGTGCTGCACAACGATTGATCAAGTGGCCTTGAGCCTCACGGCTCAGGGCTTCACCTTGCGACGCATCACGCCATTGATCACGACCACGACCACCGCCACGCCGATGGCGATGTACTGGAACAGTTTTTCACTGATGACACCGGTGTTCTGCAAATACGAAAGGCCAAACATGATTCCCAGGACCACCAGGGAGATCAGAATCGAATATTTCAAACGTTGCGACTGGGTCATTGCAGTTCCTGAATCTGAATAAGTGTGTGCGCTGTGTACCCGATTGCTGCCAGATCCCTGCCGTTCAGTGGGGATGGGCGTTGCAACCGGGGCCACATGTTACATCAACTGCCTGAGCGTCGCCCCGGCTGACAAATTTGTCATGCCGCCCTCATCTGCCTGACAGCCTTGATCTACGATAATAGGGCTGCACTGCGCCGTAGTACTTTGAAACAAACCATGAATGCCTGCCCGGAAAAACCGGTCAGAATGCGTTTTTTCGCCCGCAATCCGAGACTTGACCCGTCATGCGAAACTCTCTGCGTCTGGCTGCCTTGAGCGCCCTGTTCATTTCTTCCCTGGCCCAGGCCGCTGACCTGATCCCGATCGAAGTCCACCGCGACGCCAATTGCGGCTGCTGCAAAAAATGGATCACTCACCTGGAAGCTAACGGCTTCAAGGTCGAGGACCACGTCGAAGCCAACATGAGTGAGTTCAAGCAACAGCATGGCGTACCGCCGCGTCTGGCGTCTTGCCACACCGGGCTGGTCAACGGCAAATTCGTTGAAGGCCATGTCCCGGCCGATCAGGTGCTGGCCCTGAGCAAACGCGACGACCTGCTGGGCGTGGCCGCGCCCGGCATGCCCATGGGCTCGCCCGGCATGGAGATGGACGGCATGAGCGATGCCTATCAGGTGATCGGCCTGAAAAAGGACGGCACGGATGTGGTCGTGGCCGACTACCCGGCCCATTGATTTTCGGCGCCTATATCGGTTTGTTCCTGGCGGCATTTGGTGCCGCGACCTTGTTGCCGTTGCAGTCCGAAGCCCTGCTGGTGGGCTTGCTGCTCAGCGACAAATACTGGCTATGGGCATTGTTGGCGGTGGCGACACTGGGCAATGTCCTCGGCTCGCTGGTGAACTGGTGGTTGGGCCGCGCCGTTGAACGCTACCGTGACCGGCGCTGGTTCCCGGTCAGCCCTGCTCATCTGGAAAAAGCCCGTATCCACTATCAGCGCTACGGACATTGGTCACTGCTGCTCAGCTGGCTGCCGATCATCGGCGACCCGCTGACGCTGGTGGCCGGTGTGTTGCGTGAGCCGCTGGGGCGATTCCTGCTGATCGTGACCCTGGCCAAGGGCGCCCGCTATGGCGTACTGGCATTGGCCACTTTGGGCTGGATGGGTTGAACCAACCGTGGTGGCGATTGCCTGTTTAATGTCGCCCTAATCATGCCGATCCAGGATCGGCGGATTTCCAATGGAGTTCACCCATGCCCTTGACCCGCTCACACTGGTTTGCCGGCCTGCTGCTCACCGCCGCACTGCCGGCCCTTGCCGCTGAAGGCCCGGCGTACGGTCCTGAATTACAAGGTTTTGCATACCCTTACACCGTCAAACACTTTGCCTTCCAATCCCAGGGCAAATCCCTGCAAATGGGTTACATGGACGTCGCCGCCCATGGCAAGGCCAACGGGCGCAGCGTGGTGCTGATGCACGGCAAGAATTTCTGCGGGGCCACCTGGGAAACCTCGATCAAGGCACTGAGTGACGCCGGTTACCGGGTCATCGCCCCGGACCAGATCGGTTTCTGCACATCCAGCAAGCCTGACCACTATCAGTACACGTTCCAGCAATTGGCGAGCAACACCCAGCAATTGCTCAAAGCCCTCGGCATCCAGAAAGCCACCCTGCTCGGCCACTCTACCGGTGGCATGCTCGCCACCCGCTATGCGCTGCAGTATCCCGATCAGGTTGAACAACTGGCGATGGTCAATCCCATCGGCCTGGAAGACTGGAAGGCCCTCGGCGTCCCGTACCGCACCGTCGATCAGTGGTACGAACGTGAGCTGAAGGTCAACGCGCAGGGCATTCATGATTATCAGCGCAGCACCTATTACGACGGGCGCTGGAAACCGGAGTTTGATCGTTGGGTAGACATGTACGCCGGTCTGGCCAAAGGCCCGGGCAAGGCTCAGGTCGCATGGAACTCGGCACTGATCTACGACATGATCTTCACCCAACCGGTGTATTACGAGTTCAAGGACTTGAAGATGCCGACCCTGTTGTTGATCGGCACGGCCGACAGCACCGCCATCAACAAGGACCTCGCTTCACCCGAGGTCAAGGCGAAGATCGGCCGTTACGACGTACTCGGCAAGCAGGTGGCAAAACTGATTCCCCAATCGACACTGGTCGAATTCCCCGGCATGGGCCACGCTCCGCAAATGGAAGAACCGGCGCAATTCCACAAGGCCCTGCTCGACTGGCTGAACAAAACCAACCCTGTGCGTTAATTGAGGCAAGGCTGAAGGCGGTGCCGATGACGCTGATTGGCGATTCGTGGGGTCAGCCCGTTCGTGTACTCAACGGATACCGCGTTATCGTTCATCGCGAGCAAGCTTTGCTCCTACTGAAGCGACCTGTAGGAGCAAAGCTTGCTCGCGATGAGCCCCGTACTCATGGCGACCACCCAAGAGCCTGCACTGCAATGGTGCATTGCCGCTGTTCACAGACGCACACCGATGTGACAGTACTGCTTCATTTCCTGACAAAACTGCAAAAAAACCTGCCCTTCGTCGGTGCGTAAGCCCTCAAATCCGGCACGCTCGTACCTCGTCAACCGATTGTCGAACAATTTTGCCATCTGCACTTTACCGCTCTAACTTCTGGCCTAGACTCATTTTCGGGGGGTAAAACCAGTCGGTCACAAAGTGGGAAAAAAGTCGAAACTTTTGCTACGCGTGGTCGGTCGACTAAAAGGAAGCTGCGATGCGACTGGTGCAATCCTTGCAATGGCTACTCCACCCATCTTGCTACAGCGCATTGGGCAGCGCTTGCTCACTGATGCGCAGCGCTTCAGCGCCCGGCCACAGGATTTGGCCACGAAACACCGTCTGCCAGGCCTAAGAAGATCAACAACGCGGGAGATTCATATGATTAGTGCGGCTTTAGATGTTCAGGGAGAACGTGCTCATCAGCATGTCGGCGAATCAAGCACTGTGAGTGCACCGGCTTCCCAATCGATCAGCGTTCCCGGCACCAAGACACTGGCTCCCGTGGCCAGCCGAAATCCGAACAAGAAAAAAGTCTTGTTCGTGACCTCGGAAATCGCCGATCTGGTGAAAACCGGAGGTTTGGGCGACGTTTCCGCTGCACTGCCCCGCGCCATGGCGCACTTGCACGATGTACGGGTTTTGATTCCGGGTTACCCGCAAGTGCTGCACAGCGAAAATCCGATTCACATCATTGGTGAGCTTGGCGGTCATGCCGCATTGCCGCCGTGCAAGATCGGGCGCATGGACATGCCCGATGGCTTGGTCATTTACGTGTTGATCTGCCCTGAACTCTACGAGCGCGAAGGTTCGCCTTATGGCGCCAACAATGGCCGCGACTGGCCGGACAATCACATTCGTTTCGCCCGCCTCGGTCTGGCCGCTGCCGATATCGCCGCCAACCTCGCCCAAATCCACTGGTGCCCGGACCTGGTGCACGCCCACGATTGGCCGGCCGGCCTGGCGCCTGCCTATATGCACTGGCGCGGGCAGCGTACCCCGACGCTGTTCACCATCCATAACCTCGCCTATCAAGGCGTGACCAGTCTGGGTTCCTGCCCGGAACTGGGTATTCCCCATCACGCACTGCAACAGGAAGGCATGGAGTTCTACGGCAAGATGTCGTTCCTCAAGGCCGGCATGGCCTACTCGAGCCACATCACCACCGTCAGCGCGACCTACGCCCAGGAAATCACTACACCGGATTTCGGCTGCGGTCTCGACGGCTTTCTCGCCGCCAAGACCCAGCAAGGTTTGCTCAGCGGCATTCCCAACGGTATCGATGAAAGCTGGGACGCCGCCACTGACGCGCACTTGCTCTGCCCGTTCAGCATCGGTGACTGGGACGGCAAGGCCGCCAACGCCGCCCATGTACGCGAGTTGTTTGGCCTCGACGACTCCGAAGGTCCGCTGTTTGCCGTGGTTTCACGTCTGGTTTACCAGAAAGGCCTGGACCTTACCGAAGCGGTTTCCGAATACATCGTCAAATCCGGTGGCCAAATCGCGATCATCGGTCGTGGCGAGCCGGAAGAAGAACAAGCGATGCGCGAGCTGGCCTTGCGGTTCCCCGGGCAGGTCGGCGTGCGCATCGGCTTTAACGAAACCGATGCCCGGCGCATGTTCGCCGGCAGCGATTTCCTGTTGATGCCTTCACGCTATGAACCTTGCGGCCTGAGCCAGATGTACGCCCAGCGCTTCGGCTCCCTGCCGGTGGCGCGCAATACCGGGGGCCTGGCCGACACCATTGAAAACGGCGTGACCGGTTTCCTGTTCGATGAATCCACGGTCGAGAGTTATCAGGAGGCCCTGAGCCGCGCGTTCAAGGTCTTCGCATTTCCGGACTTGTTGCACGCCATGCGTTGCCGAGCCATGGCAGCACCGTTCAACTGGTGCAAAGCCGTCGAACCCTATGCCGAACTCTATGAACAACTGGTGGCCAAGGCCTTGGGGAAATCGCACAAACAATAAGAGGTTTTGCAAATGCCGTTACGGACCCTTGAGACCTGGCCCCACGGCGCAATCAAGCTGGACGCAGAACAAACGCGATTCGCGTTGTGGGCGCCAGATGCGTTTTACGTCAGTGTCGAATTGGAAAATGGACAATCCTTGCCGTTGATGCCCCAGGCCGACGGCTGGTTCGTGATCAACACCAGTTGCCCGGCGGGAACTCGCTATCGCTACAACATTGATGGCGAGATAGAGGTGCCTGACCCGGCCTCCCGTGCCCAGTCTGGTGGTATCGACCAACCCAGCGTGGTGGTCGATCCGCTGGCTTATCAATGGCAGAACAGCGCCTGGCAGGGGCGACCGTGGCACGAAGCGGTGATCTACGAGTTGCACGTAGGTCTGCTCGGCGGCTTTGAGGCGGTCGAGCAGCATCTGTCGCGCCTGGTCGAACTGGGCGTGACCGTGATCGAATTGATGCCTATCGCGCAATTTCCCGGAGCGCGCAATTGGGGTTACGACGGCGTGTTGCCGTACGCGCCGCAAGCTTCATACGGGACGCCCGAACAACTCAAGCACTTGATCGACACGGCCCACGGCCATGGTCTGGCGGTGATTCTCGACGTGGTCTACAACCACTTCGGGCCGGACGGCAATTACCTGCATCGCTACGCCAAAAGCTTCTTCCGCGAGGACAAGCACACGCCGTGGGGCGCGGCGATCGACTTCCGGCGGCGCGAGGTGCGGGATTTCTTCATCGACAACGCCTTGATGTGGTTGATGGAGTACCGCTTCGACGGTTTGCGCCTGGACGCGGTGCATGCCATAGAGGACCCGGACTTTCTCCAGGAGCTTGCTCAACGGGTGCGCCAGCAGACGGACCCCGCGCGACATATCTGGCTTACCGTGGAAAACGAACACAATCAGTCGAGCCTGTTGGAAAAAGGCTACGACGCGCAGTGGAACGACGATGGCCACAATGCGCTGCACGTGCTGCTGACCGGCGAAACCGACGCTTATTACGTCGATTACGCGAACAACCCTACGCAACAACTGGCCCGCTGCCTCAGCCAGGGTTTCGTGTTCCAGGGCCATATCAACCGCCATGGCGAACCCCGTGGCGAGCCCAGCGGTCATTTGCCGCCCAGCGCTTTCGTACTGTTCCTGCAGAACCATGACCAGATCGGCAACCGGGCATTCGGCGAGCGCCTGCACCAATTGGCCCATCCCGATGCACTGAAAGCTGCAACCGTATTGCTGCTGCTTTCGCCGATGATTCCGCTGATGTTCATGGGCGAGGAGTTCGCTGCGCAGCAGCCGTTTCTGTTTTTCACCAGTCATCACGGCGAGTTGGCACAGCTGGTACGTGAAGGAAGGCGCAACGAGTTTGCTGCCTTCAGCGCCTTCGCCGATCCGCATAGACGCGAGCAGATTCCCGATCCCAACGACCCGCAGACCTTCAAAGCGTCACGGCCGAATCTGGCGCACCACCAGACTTCGCCGATGCACGCCTTGTATCGCCAGCTGTTGCAGATCCGCCACCAACAGATCATCCCGCGCCTGCCCGGCACCCAGGCCCTGGATGCCGACGTCCTGGGCGTCGGTGCAGTCAGCGCGTCCTGGCGGTTGGGCGACGGCAGTTTGTTGCACATTGACCTGAACCTAAGCGACACGCCTGTACTCCACACTGCGTCGGCCAGAACTTCGTTGCTGTTTGAACACCCGCCCCGGTCCGCCAGTTTGCTCGACCGAGGCACTCTGGCTCCGTATTGCGCGCTTGTCAGCCTCACGGCCGCAGCCCCTTTGCTACCCCCGATGGAGAGCGCCAATGAGTGATGCGCAACTGGAAATCCTTGCAAGCCGGGCGGGCCTGGCAGTCGACTGGATCGACGCCAATGGCCGCCCGCAAAAAGTCGCCCCCGCAGTGCTGCGCAATGTCCTCACCGGTCTTGGTCACCCGGCCGGAAGTGCCCAGGAAATCGACGCCAGCCTGCAAGAGCTGCAACAGGTACAAGACACCCTGCACCTGCCACCTTTGATGACCGTGGACGTCGGTAGCGGGCTCGACCTGGCCCGCTACTTCCAGCCGGAAACGCCCTGCGAAGTTCACTTGGAAGACGGCTCCCGCCTGCATCTGAAACTGGATGCCGAGGCGATTCTGCCTGGGTTGATCCCGGTGGGTTATCAGCACGTCACCATCGACGGACAAACCTTTACCCTGGCCGTGGCCCCTGAGCGCTGTTACAGCGTCGGCGATGCGGTCGACAGTCCGATCCCCCGCGCCTGGGGCCTGAGCGTCCAGTTATATGCCTTGCGACGAGCCGGTGATGGCGGATTCGGCGATACCCAGGCGCTGGAAGATCTGGCACGGGTCGCCGGTGAGCGCGGCGCCGAGGCCCTGGCGATCAGTCCGCTGCATGCGATGTTCAGCAACGATACCGAACGCTACAGCCCTTATTCGCCCTCCAGTCGTCTGTTTCTGAACAGTCTGTACTGCGCGCCGGGGAGCATTCTCGGCGAACGGGCCATGCGTGCCGCTATCGATGCCACCGGTCTGGGCGCCGAGCTCAAGGATCTTGAGGCGTTGCCGCTGATCGACTGGCCCGCCGCCGCGGCAGCCAAACACAAACTGTTGCAGGCGCTGTACGAAGGCTTCGTACAAGGCGAGCACCCGTTGCATGCCGACTTCAGCAGTTTCCGCCACGCCGGTGGCGAAGCCCTGGAAAACCATTGCCGCTTCGAGGCCATCCAGGAAACACGGGCCGCCAATGGAGAAAGCCTCGACTGGCGCCAGTGGCCGGAACAATGGCGCAATCCGCGCAGCGCCGCGCTGGCTGAGTTCGCTGAGGAGAATGCCGGACGCATCGGTTTCTTCGCCTTTTGCCAGTGGCTGATCACCCGCTGTCTGGAGCGTGCGCAAGCCGCTGCCCGCAGCAGTGGCATGAGCATCGGCCTGATCGCCGATCTGGCGGTGGGTGCCGATGGCGGTGGCAGCCAGGCCTGGAGCCGTCAGGATGAATTGCTCGCCGCCCTGACGGTCGGCGCTCCGCCGGACATTCTCAATCGCACGGGCCAAGGCTGGGGGATTTCGGCATTTTCGCCCGAAGGTCTGGTACGCAACGGCTTTCGTGCCTTCATCGAAATGTTGCGGGCCAATTTCGCCCACGCCGGCGGACTGCGAATCGACCACGTCATGGGCCTGCAACGTTTATGGGTCATCCCTAACGGCGCACCGCCTGCCGACGGCGCCTACCTTTACTACCCGATTGACGACTTGCTGCGTCTGTTGACGCTCGAATCCCATCGTCACAAGGCCATCGTCCTCGGCGAAGACCTGGGCACAGTGCCCGAGGGCCTGCGGGAAAAACTCAGCGCCCGCTCGATGCTGGGCATGCGTGTGTTGCTGTTTGAACAGGACAACACCCATTTCAAACCGATCCTCGACTGGCCGGACAATGCCCTGGCGACCACCAGCACCCACGACCTGCCGACCCTCAATGGCTGGTGGCATGGCCGCGACATCGACTGGAACGCCCGCCTCGGCCTGGTCGATGCCAGCGGCGAAATCGAATGGCGTCAACACCGCGAACGCGAGCGCGAAGGCTTGCGCCGGACACTGAGCCAGGACCCGCAGAATTTTCGCGAAGAGTCCCACGAGACCGATCAGGTGCTCGATGCCAGCGTGCGCTTCCTCGGCCACACCCGCGCGCCGCTGGTGTTGCTGCCGCTGGAAGATGCGCTGGGTATAGAACAGCAGGCCAACCTGCCCGGCACCATCGATACCCATCCAAACTGGTCGCGACGCCTGCCCGGTTACAGCGAAGCGCTGCTCGATAACGCCGACGCAGCCCGGCGTCTGGAACTGCTCGCTTGTGCGCGACTCCAGGCGGCCGAGCGTGACCAATGAATCAAGTGACGACACTGCCCTTGCGGGCAACCCTGCGACTGCAATTCCATAAAGGCTTCACCCTGGACGATGCCGTGCCACTGGTGCCGTACTTCGCCCGCCTCGGGATCAGTCATGTGTATGCCTCGCCCTTGTTGAAAGCCCGCGCCGGCTCCATGCACGGCTACGACGTGGTCGACCCGACTTCGGTCAACCCGGAACTCGGTGGCGAGGCCGCATTGCGGCGGCTGGTCAGCGCGTTGCGCGGGCAAGGCATGGGGCTGATCCTCGACATCGTATCCAACCACATGGCTGTGGGTGGTTGCGACAACCCCTGGTGGCTGGATTTGCTGGAATGGGGACGCTTGAGCCCGTACGGCGAGTTCTTCGATATCCAATGGCACTCGCCCGATCCGTTGATGGAAGGCCAACTGCTGCTGCCATTTCTCGGCAGCGATTATGGCGTGGCCCTGCAGGACGGCACACTGCCCCTGCGCTTCGATGCGCAGAACGGTGCCTTTCATGTCGAGCATTACGACCACCACTTTCCGATTTGCCCGATGCATTACGGCGAACTGCTCAAGTCGGACAACGAGCTGCTCAAACAGCTGGCGGACCACTTCAGCACCTTGAGCTATCAGACCGACGCCCACAGTCTGGCGGGTCCATTGAAGGATCAATTGCGCGAACTGGCCAGCGACCCCGCGATTCTGCAAACCATCGAGCACAACCTCAAAGCCTACGATTCGCTGGCCCCTGAAGGCTTCCAACGCTTGCACGATCTGCTGGAGCGGCAGAGTTATCGCCTCGCCAGTTGGCGTACCGCCGCAGACGACATCAACTGGCGGCGTTTTTTCGATGTCAATGAGTTGGGTGGTTTGCGGGTGGAGCGTCCAGCGGTGTTCGAGGCGACCCACGCGAAGATTTTCCAATTGGTGGCTGAAGGGCTGATCGACGGTTTGCGCATCGATCACATTGACGGTCTGGCCGACCCGCGCGGCTACTGCCGCAAATTGCGGCGGCGGGTCGACAGCCTGTCAGCGAGCCGCCACTTGCCGATCTACGTCGAGAAGATCCTTGGCAACGGTGAAACCTTGCGCCGTGATTGGTGGGTGGATGGCACCACCGGCTATGAATTCATGAATCAGTTGTCACTGCTGCAACACGATCCCGACGGGCAAACCACCTTGGGTGAAGTCTGGCACCGCTACAGCGAACGCCCGGCCGACTTCCGCCAGGAAGCACAACTGGCCCGTCAGCAGATTCTCAACGGTTCACTGGCCGGCGATTTCGAAAGCGTAGCCCAGGCCTTGCTGCAGGTGGCCCGCGATGACCTCATGACCCGCGATTTGACGCTGGGCGCGATCCGTCGCGCCTTGCAGGAACTGATCGTGCATTTTTCGGTGTACCGCACTTATATCAGCGCCCTTGGGCGGTCAGCCCAGGACGAGGTGTTTTTCCAGCAGGCCATGGACGGTGCCCGCCAAACCCTGGGCGAAGCCGACTGGCCGGTGCTCGATTGCCTGGCTAAATGGTTGGGCGGTGAAACCTGGCGCGAACGCCCCGCCGGCCGCCTGCGCAAGCGCCTCAAGCATGCTTGCGTACGTTTCCAGCAGCTGACTTCACCCGCCGCCGCGAAGGCCGTGGAAGACACGGCGTTCTATCGCTCCGCGGTGTTGCTGTCACGCAATGACGTCGGTTTCAACACCGAGCAATTCAGTGCGCCGGTGGCTGACTTCCATGAGGCCTGCCTCAAGCGCTTAGAACTGTTTCCCGACAACCTGCTCGCCACCGCGACCCACGACCACAAGCGCGGTGAAGATACGCGCGCGCGCCTGGCGATCTTGAGTGAGCGCAGTAAATGGTACGTTGAACAGATCGGCCTGTGGCGCGCCCTCGCCCGGCCACTGCGCGACGATGACCAGATGCCGTCTGCCGGTGACGAGTTGATTCTTTATCAGGCACTGCTTGGCAGTTGGCCGCTCGATTTGCAGGCCGATGACCCATCGGCGCTTGAAGCCTACGCCGCGCGTGTCAGCCAATGGCAACGCAAAGCCCTGCGCGAAGCCAAGTTGCAAAGTAGCTGGAGTGCACCCAACGATGCTTACGAACAAGCCAGCGAAAACTTCACCCGGCGCCTGCTGCTGAGCCCGGAGGGTGACCTGCTGCGCAGCGCCCTTGGCAAGGTGGCACGTACCATCGCCGTCCCCGGCGCCCTCAATGGATTGGCGCAAACCTTGCTGCGCATGACCGTGCCTGGGGTGCCGGATCTCTATCAGGGCGACGAATTCTGGGACTTCAGCCTGGTTGATCCGGACAACCGTCGCCCGGTGGATTACGCCAGCCGCCAACAGGCCTTGTCGCAACCATTGGATCTGCCTGATCTGTTGCAACACTGGCATGACGGGCGCATCAAGCAAGCCTTGATCGCACAGACCCTGAACCTGCGTGCCGAGCATGCCGAACTGTTTCGCCACGGCACCTACCAGGCACTCGATGTCATCGGCAACCAGGCACATAGGGTGCTTGGGTTTGTTCGCCAATGGGAGGGAAAACGCGCCATCGTCATCGTGCCAATCCGCTGTGCGCCGCTGCTGGAAAACAGTGCCGTACCGCACGTGGATGCGCCGCAGTGGGGCGATACCCGCATCAGTCTGCCGTTCACCACCGCTGAGGAAAATCTGAAGGGACTTTTTTCTGGCGTCGCAGTCACAAAAAACAGGGAGCTGATGATCAGCGCCGCGCTGGGGGATTTCCCGGTCAATCTCTTTATCCAAACTACCGACACTTGAGTTGAGTGCAGGAGCATAGCGATGAGTACCGACGATAAACGCATCCGCGAGTTTGCCTATCAGATCTGGGAGTCAGAAGGAAAACCTGAAGGTCAGGAAGCCCGGCACTGGGAAATGGCTCGCAAGTTGGCCGAGGCCGAAGCCCTTGCGCCGAAAAAGCCGGCAAAGGCGCCGGCGAGCAAATCCACCGTCAGCAAGACGGCCAATGGCAAGGCTGGCGAGGTCAAGGTGACGGCGCCCAAGGCCAAAACCAAACCGGCTGCGGCGTCCTCCGTCATTCCTCCCGGGGAAAAAGCCGCCGAGAAAAAGCCTCGCGCAGCACGAAAACCGCCTGCGGTCTGACGTTTCCGCTGTTGCCCTGAATGAACATGTGGCGAGCCTGCTCGTCACAACGGGCTCACTCGCCCGCAAAAAACACGCCGATTTCCCTCCATTGCAGGAGCATTTATGACCCGACCAAAAAAAGACACGCCAGCACCCCGTGCCGAGCCCTCGCGTATTCGTGAGGGTCTGCCCTTTCCGCTGGGTGCGACCTGGGATGGTCTGGGGGTCAACTTTGCCTTGTTTTCCGCCAACGCCACCAAGGTCGAACTGTGCATTTTCGATGATGCCGGGGAAGTGGAACTGGAACGCATCGAACTGCCGGAATACACCGATGAGATCTACCACGGTTACTTGCCCGACGCCCATCCAGGGCTGATCTATGGCTATCGTGTCTACGGTCCTTACGACCCGGCGAACGGGCATCGCTTCAATCACAACAAATTGCTGATCGACCCCTACGCCAAACAATTGGTGGGCAAACTCAAGTGGTCCGAAGCACTGTTCGGCTACACCATTGGCCACCCCGACGCCGACCTCAGTTTCGATGAGCGCGACAGCGCGCCCTTCGTACCCAAATGCAAAGTCATCGACCCGGCGCACACCTGGGGTCACGACCACCGCGTCAGCGTGCCTTGGGACAAGACGATCATTTACGAGACACATGTGCGCGGCATCAGCATGCGCCACCCTGGCGTTGCGGAAAACCTGCGCGGCACCTTCGCCGGCTTGATGGTCGACGACGTGCTGGAACACATTCGCAAACTCGGCGTATCGACCGTGGAGCTGTTGCCGATCCATGCCTTCGTCAACGACCAGCACCTGCTGCACAAGGGCATGACCAATTACTGGGGCTACAACAGCATTGCCTTCTTCGCCCCCGACCCGCGCTACCTGGCCAGCGGCAAGATCGCCGAGTTCAAGGAAATGGTCGCGCACCTGCACGAAGCCAACCTGGAAGTGATCCTCGACGTGGTCTACAACCACACCGCCGAGGGCAACGAACAAGGCCCGACCCTGTCCATGCGTGGTATCGACAACGCCTCTTATTACCGCTTGATGCCCGACGACAAACGCTTCTACATCAACGACTCCGGCACCGGCAATACCCTCGACCTGAGCCACCCATGCGTGCTGCAAATGGTCACCGACTCGTTGCGGTATTGGGCCACGGAAATGCACGTCGACGGCTTCCGTTTTGACCTGGCGACCATTCTCGGGCGTTACCACGACGGTTTCGACGAACGTCACAGTTTCCTCGTGGCCTGCCGCCAGGACCCGGTGTTGCGCCAGGTGAAAATGATTGCCGAGCCTTGGGACTGCGGCCCCGGTGGTTATCAGGTCGGCAATTTCCCGCCCGGTTGGGTTGAGTGGAATGACAAGTTTCGCGACACCGTGCGAGCATTCTGGAAAGGCGACGATGGCCAATTGGCTGACTTTGCCAGTCGCATGACCGCTTCCGGCGAGATGTTCAATCAGCGCGGTCGACGGCCGTATTCATCGGTGAATTTCATCACCGCCCACGACGGCTTCACCCTCAATGACCTGGTGTCCTACAACGACAAGCACAACGAAGCCAACGACGAAAACAATCAGGACGGCAGCAACAACAACCTGTCCTGGAACCACGGCGTCGAAGGCCCGACCGACGATCCGCAAATCAACGAACTGCGCCATCGGCAGATGCGTAACTTTTTCGCCACGCTCCTGCTCGCTCAAGGCACGCCGATGCTGGTGGCCGGCGACGAGTTCGCTCGCACCCAGGACGGCAACAACAACGCCTACTGCCAGGACAGCGAAATCGGCTGGGTCAATTGGGACCTCAGCGAAGACGGCAAGGCGCTGCTCAAGTTCGTCAAACGCCTGATCAAATTGCGCCTGGCTTACCCGATCCTGCGTCGCGGGCGTTTTCTGGTGGGCAATTACAACGAGGACATCGGTGTCAAGGACGTGACCTGGCTGGCGGCGGACGGCAGCGAAATGACCACCGAACATTGGCACGATGCGCACAATCGCTGCCTGGGCATGCTGCTCGATGGTCGTGCACAGGAAACCGGCATTCGCCGTAAAGGGGCCGACGCGACACTGCTGCTGGTGGTCAATGCCCATCACGACATCGTCAACTTCCTGTTGCCGGAAGTGCCTGACGGCGGCTTCTGGACCTGCATGATCGACACCAATCAGCCATCGATACGCGGCCAGGAGCGATTCGAGTTCGGCCACGAGTATTCGGTCACTGGCCGCTCGTTGCTGCTGTTCGAGTTACAACATGAACAAGAGGAGTAAACAATTTGCAACGTACCGGTCAGCTAAAAAAATGCCGCTGGAGGGCCTCGGACGCGACGAATAACGTTACATGAGCAATACTCGGTGCGCGGCATTTCAGGGTTCGTAATGCCGCGATCGTTATCAATCCGCCCTCACGGGTCTGCCGTGCTTGCCTGTCGCAGCATCGCGCACGACTGAAGGCGACATGAAACAAGGACGTAATCCCATGAAACCTGTTTCCATCAACGAAAGCAGCCTGCCAGCACAGATCTGGAACAGCGCCCTGCAACTGGACAACGTTCCGGTCATCAGCACCCTATCCCTGGTCCCGCCCGGCGCCCGCGTGGTGGTAATTGCCCCACATCCCGGCGACGAAGTGGTGACCTGCGGCGGTCTGTTGCAACTGCTCAGCAATATGGGTCATCCCTTGCAATTGATCTCGGTTACCGACGGCAGTGCCAGTCACCCGGGGTCGCAGCAGTGGTCGGAAAAACGCCTGAGTGTGTTCCGCGCCCAGGAAAGTGTCGAAGCCCTGCGCCGGCTCGGCTTGCCGATGCACAGCCTGAAATGGATTCGCGGCGGCTTCACCGACAACGCCCTGGCCGAGCACGAACTGGAGTTGACCCGTTTCATCGCCCGTTACCTGCGCCCCGGCGACGTGGTGTTCAGCACCTGGGCCGCAGACGGCAACAGCGACCATGACGCCGTGGGCCGTGCCAGCGCCCAGGCGTCGGCGATCGCCGGCGCGACGTTCAACGAAGTACCCGTCTGGGCGTGGCACTGGCCAGCGCGGGATCGCGAACTGATCCCGTGGCATCGCGCTCGCAAACTGCGCCTGGACACCTGGACGGTTGCGCGTAAAAGCCACGCCACCCACGCTTACGCCAGCCAACTGGACGGCGAGCCCGCCATCGGCATCGCTCCGCCCTTGCCCCGCGTGCTGCTGGAGCGAATGCGCTTGCCCTATGAAATCGTCTTTGTCTGAACGGATCATCCCGTGGCAAGACTTTACGGGTATCGATCCTGCAATCGCTCAAACTGAACTGCCCGGCGGTGCATCAGTCGCATACATATGCCACACGGATTCAGAGGAGTGATCGTGACCACCCATTCCAAGTCGCAGACGGCCGAATCGGTGCCGTTGACCAGTCCCCCGGCCATTCATCGCTTGCGTGTATTGACGGTCAACACGCACAAAGGCTTCACCGCCCTCAACCGCCGCTTCATCCTGCCGGAACTGCGAGAGGCGGTACGCAGTACTTCGGCGGACCTGGTGTTTCTCCAGGAAGTCGTCGGCGAGCATGACGGCCATTCCACCCGTTACCACAATTGGCCACAGACCTCGCAATACGAGTTTCTCGCGGACAGCATGTGGAGCGATTTCGCCTACGGTCGCAACGCGGTCTACCCCGATGGCCACCACGGTAACGCCCTGTTGTCGAAATACCCGATTCGCGAATACCGCAACCTCGACGTTTCCATCACCGGTCCGGAACGTCGCGGCTTGCTGCACTGCGTGCTCGATGTGCCCGGCCACGCTGAAGTCCACGCGATCTGCGTGCATCTGAGTCTTCTGGAAAGCCATCGTCAGTTGCAGTTGCAGTTGCTTTGCCAATTGCTTGAATCGTTGCCAGACAAGGCACCGGTGATCATCGCTGGCGATTTCAACGACTGGCAATTGCAAGGCAACGCCGCCCTCGCCCGCCGCGACTATCTGCACGAAGCCTTCGAGCGGCACCACGGCCGCCCGGCCAAGACCTACCCGGCACGTTTCCCTCTGCTGCGGCTGGACCGTATCTATCTGCGCAATGCCAGCAGCCACGACCCGAAAATTCTTGGCAGCAAACCCTGGACGCATCTGTCAGACCATTTGCCGCTGGCGGTGGAAGTCCACTTGTGACCCGCTGATGTGTTCCTCGAGGGTTGAATCATTCGTCCGACCTGTCATTTGTGACAGTAGCCGTGCGCTCAGGCGGCTGTTACGGTCGTGTCGTCCGGATTCATTCGATGCGAGGGATTTGCATGACATTGGCTGCCGATCTGCCCAAATACCGTTACAGCGCCTGTGCCTTTTCCATCTGGCTGCTCCTCGGATGGCCCCATCCCGCCCAGGCAGCTTGTGTCCTTACTCCTACCGCCGGTGACGATACTCATTTGTGCGACAGTGGCATTGGCGGCCCACTGAGCGATCTGGCCGGCAACAACACGTTGAACCTTCCCGCCAACGGCAGCGCAACGATCAATGGCAACGTTACATTCGGGGCCGGTAGCGACACCGTCAACATGGATTCCGGTCGGATTGTCGGCAGCGTCGATCAGGGCGATGGCGCAGATTTCTTCAACATCAGCGCCGGACAAGTGACCGGAGCCGTCAATCAAGGGAGCGGCATCGACAATTTCACCATGACCGGTGGCACGATCCAGTCACTGGCCCAAGGTGACAACCGCGACTTTTTCCTGATGACCGGCGGCACGATCACGGGTGCCTTCGAGGACGGTGATACCGCGAAGATGACCAGTGGAACCATCGGCCGGGTCGACATGAAGCTCGACAACAATCTGTTCGACATGTCTGGGGGGCAAATCATCGGTAACCTGGTCACCGGGTTCGGCACCGACACCATCATCGTCTCGGGCGGCCGGATTGGCGGCAACATCAGCGTCAGCGGCGGCAACGACAGCATTACCGTGACGGGCGGCGAAATCGTCGGCGACATCCGCACCAGCACCGGCGATGACACGTTTGTCTGGGACGGTGGTGGCATTATCCGTTCGCAGATTTTGATGGAGGCTGGCAACGACCGCGCAACCCTGCGCAATCTGTTGGAGAGCTCCCTGTCCCTGACCCCGGGCCTCAACGGTGGCACCGACAACGACGTGCTGACCTTTGACCGCACCACCACTGCGGGCGCCGCGCGTTACGCAAATTGGGAAACGATCAACCTGAGCAACGGCTCGCAGTTCGACGTCGACGGCAACCTGATGCTCGGCGACAGTGCCAGTGGCAGCGGCGTGTTCAACATCGACAGCAGCAGCGTCATGACGTCTGTCCAGGGCAGCATCATGCCCTTCACTGTCGGCCAGCGCGCCACGCTGAACAACGCCGGGATCATTGACCTCAGCAGTGGCAACAGCCGAACCAGCGACACCCTGACCGTGCAGGGCAACTACGCAGGCAATGGCGGCCAGTTGTTTGTGCAAAGCGTACTCGGCGGCGACAACTCGCCCAGCGACAAACTGGTGGTCAATGACGGTACCTTGACCGGCACGACTGCCATCACTGTCAGCAACCTGGAGGGCGCAGGTGCAGTTACCCTGCAAAACGGTATTCAACTGGTCCAGGCCCAAGGCACCGCTGTCAGCAACAATGATGCCTTCAGCCTGAAGACACCGGTGTCGGCAGGTGCGTTCGATTACGTCCTGTACAAGGGCGGCGTAACGGTTGGCAGCGAAAACAGTTGGTACTTGCGGTCATCGGTGGTGGCAGCGCCACTGGTCGCGGTACCCAACCCCGACCCGACCCTGCCACCGATTCTGGTGCCGTTGATAGCCGCGCCAGTGGCTGCGGCCGGTAGTCCTTCGTTGCCTACTCCCGCACCCGGCGCCGCGCCCATTCCCCTGTATCGTCCGGAAGTGCCTGTATGGTCGGTGCTGCCACCTGCAGCGGCGCAGTTGACCCTGAACGCTCTCGGGACGTTTCACGATCGTCAGGGCGAGCAGCGCCTGCTGACCGAGACCGGCGCCTTCGGTGCGGGCTGGGGTCGGGTCTATGGCAAGAACTTCGAGCAGACCTGGGCCGGCACTGTGACACCGAAACTCGACGGCTCGCTGAACGGTTTCCAGGTTGGCAATGACCTTTTCGGTTCGCAGTTGTCTGGCGGGCAAATCCAACGCAGTGGCTTCTTCGTCGGCCACAGCCGCTTGCAGGGTGATGTCGACGGGTTCAACCAGGGCTTTGAAGACAAACGCGCCGGAAAGGTCGAACTCGAGGGCGACAGCCTGGGTGCTTACTGGACACTGACCGATCCTGGCAATGCGTACCTCGATGCCGTGGCGATGTACACCTGGCTCGATGGAGACAGCCATTCCGAACGCGGCCTCAAGCTCGATAACGATGGACACGCCCTGAGCCTGTCCGTAGAGGCCGGTTATCCATTCCCGATAGCGAACGATTGGATCATTGAACCCCAGGCGCAGATCATCCATCAACGCATCGAACTCGACAGTCAGAACGACGGTGTCTCCGATGTGGAGTTCGATACCGACCCCTCCTGGACCGGCCGGCTCGGTGCGCGTCTCAAGGGGCACTACGACGTCAGCGGCCTACCGCTGGAACCCTATCTGCGGGCGAATCTGTGGCACACTTTTTCAGGCACCGACACGGTCACTTTTGCCAATACCACTGATATCGATACCGAGCAGCAAGTTTCATGGGCGGATCTTGGCGTCGGCGCGACTCTGTCGCTCGCACCCGGCGTCAGCGTGTACGGCAATATTGATTACAGCAGCAATGTAGACAGCAATCAGCAGCGAGGCATGGCTGGCAACCTGGGCCTCAGAGTGAGTTGGTAGGATCGAGCAAAGGCTCTATAGGGTGGCTTTCTTGACGATTTTGCGTTTAAACAAGCACTTAGAGATGCGCCATAAATCAGTCACTTATAAGACCTGAAATACCCCTACCACTTATCGGCCATTTTCTTGACGCAGTGGCGGCGGTCCACTTGACTTCACGTTACTACCCCCGGAAACACAATCAGGGGCAAGCCCCCAGGACACCCGCGCATACGGGCGGCCCCCGGCTTGCCCCACTCATTCGGTCGCCCCTCGTTCGGGGTAGGAGAGACGCCAAGGCAAGTACGGCACGCGATTGCAAGGTAGCCCGCCATGAGAACTTCATTCACCCAACAAGAGATCAAAATCACTTTTTGCACTGTCTCGAGTTCACTCCTGCTGTGCTCCTCCATGGAAGTACAGGCCCAACCGGCCGAGGAAGAGGCGACGCCGTGGTATCGCCAGGACATTCCCGCGCTTGCCTTGCCTGCTCTCACTACCACTTACCCTGGCCGATTCAGCCCCCATCCCGACATACGAAGTAGCCACGTCACCACCGAAGACGCAACGCCCTATGCCTGGGATCAGATTTACGGGCAGACCTCGCGCCAGGCGCAAACCGATGCCCTCGCCCAAGGCTTTACCTACGTCGGCTCAGGCGAACTCAAAAGCCCGGCGATCCTCACATTGCAGAGCAACAGCGGCCATACCCAACGGGTCGGCCTGATCGGCGGCACCAGTCAGATCCAGGGCAACAGCAATGGCTTGTTGACCAACCGTGGCATGTCCGACCCGCACAGCGACACTCTCAATCTGCAAGGGCAAAGCCTGGGCGCTTACTACAGCCTGACCGGCCCACAAGGCTGGCACGTCGATCTGTCGGCCAGTGGCGGGCGGGTCAACGGTTTCAGCCGCAACGAACAAGGTGCGCGCCAGGCCACCGAAGGCAGCGCGTTGACGCTGTCGGTCGAAGGCGGGTTCCCGATTGGCATCAGCGAAAACTGGGTGGTCGAACCCCAGGCGCAGTTGATCAATCAGCGAATCACCCTGGACACGCCCTATGCCGGTTCGGGCAATGCGTCCTCCAGCGATCTGACGTCGTGGAGCGGACGGGTCGGTGCGAAATTGAAAGGTAGCTACGACATCAACGGCCTGCCGGTCGAACCTTATGTGCGAACCAACGTGTGGCACACGGTCTACACCGGCAATACCGTGACCCTTGATGAGGTCGACAAGATCAGCAGCAGCCGCAAATCGTCGACGGTCGAGTTGGGCCTGGGCTTGGTGGCACGGGTGACACCGGCGGTGAGCCTGTATGTCAGCGCCGACTACAGCAGTGATGTCGACGACAATGATTTGAACGGGATCATTGGCAGCCTGGGTGTGCGGATGCGGTGGTGAGGATCAGACCTCAAGAAATGCGTGGTTCAATCTGTCGCCATCGCGGGCAAGCCCGCTCCCACAAGGATCACCACTGAACCTGTGGGAGCGGGCTTGCCCGCGATTGGAACGACGCAATTTCGGATCAGCCCTGCGGACTCAACATCAACACCGCCAACGGCGGCAAATTCAACACCAGCGACAGATTCTGCCCATGGCTCGAGATTTCCTCGGTGGACGTCCCACCGTTGTTGCCGTAGTTGGAACCGGCATAGGTTGCCGAATCACTGTTGAACAACTCGGTCCAGCGCCCGGCAAATGGTACGCCAATGCGATAAGCCTCGCGCGGTACCGGGGTGAAGTTGGCGACCACCAACACCGGCCGCCCCTCTTTGCTCCAGCGCAGCCACGCGTACACGCTGTTGATCGCATCGTCGCCGATCAACCATTGGAAGCCTTGCGGCACATCGTCCTGCTCATGCAGCGCCGGAATATCGCGGTACAGACGGTTAAGGTCACCGACCAGTTTCTGCACGCCTTTGTGTTCGGAATACTGCAGCAGGTACCAGTCCAGTTGCTGGTCGTGGTTCCACTCGCGCCACTGGCCGAACTCGCAGCCCATGAACAGCAGTTTCTTGCCCGGATGCGCCCACATGAAACTCAGGTAGGCTCGCAGGTTGGCGAACTTCTGCCAACGGTCGCCGGGCATCTTGTCGATCAGCGAATGCTTGCCATGCACCACTTCGTCATGGGAAATCGGCAGGATGAAGCGTTCTGACCAGGCATACACCAGGCCGAAGCTCAGTTCGTTATGGTGATGGGCGCGATACACCGGATCTTGCTGGATGTAATGCAGCGAATCGTGCATCCAGCCCATGTTCCATTTGTAGGCGAAGCCCAGTCCGCCCTGTTGCGTGCTCTGGCTGACACCCGGCCACGCCGTGGACTCTTCGGCAATCACCAATGCTCCGGGAGCCTCCAGCGCTACGACGTCGTTGAGGTGGCGCAGAAAGTCGATTGCCTCAAGGTTCTCCCGACCGCCATGGCGATTGGGCACCCACTCGCCCGCCTTGCGCGAATAATCGCGATAGAGCATCGACGCCACCGCATCCACCCGCAGGCCATCGACATGAAAATGCTTGAGCCAGTGCAGTGCTGAAGCGAGCATGTAGCCGTGCACTTCGGTGCGCCCGAGGTTGTAGATCAGCGTGTCCCAATCCTGGTGAAAGCCTTCCTGGGGGTTGCCGTACTCGTACAGCGCAGTGCCGTCGAATTGCGCCAGGCCATGGGTATCGGTCGGAAAATGCGCCGGGACCCAATCGAGAATCACGCCAATTTCCGCCTGGTGGCAGGCATTGACGAACGCTGCGAACTCGTCGCCCGTGCCGTAACGGGCACTGGTGGCGAATTGCGACAGCAACTGATATCCCCAAGACCCGCCGAACGGGTGCTCCATGATCGGCATCAGTTCGATGTGAGTGAAACCCAGTTCCTTGACATAGGGAATCAGCCGCTCAGCCAGTTCGGGCCAAGTGTACTGGCGGGCCACTTCGCCCAGATCATCCAGTTCGCATTGCCAGGACCCGGCGTGCAGTTCGTAAATTGACAACGGCTCGCTCGGACGCTGGCGCTCGGCACGGGACAGCATCCAGTCCTGATCCTGCCAGTCGATCTGCAAGGGAGGAGCGACTTTCGAGGCGGTATCTGGCGGCAGGCTGGTGGCCAGCGCCATGGGGTCGGCCTTTAACGGCAGAATGCCGTCTTTGCCAAGAATTTCATATTTGTACGCCTCGCCCGCTTGCAGGCGCGGAATGAACAATTCCCAGACACCGCTGGGATGGCGCAGGCGCATCGGATGGCGACGCCCGTCCCAGACGTTGAAGTCCCCAACAACCGACACCCGTCGGGCATTCGGCGCCCACACTGCGAAACGCACGCCGTCGACGCCGTCCACAGTTTTCAGCTGCGCGCCGAGGCAACTGCTCAGGTCGCGGTGATTGCCTTCGGCGAACAGATACAAATCCATTTCGCCAAGCAGTGGACCAAAGCTGTATGGATCTTCGGCGGTTTGCTCGCCACCGGCCCAACGAGTGCGCAACAGATAGGGTTGCGCACGCTCGAAATGCCCGACGAACAGACCGGGGGTCTGGGTAACTTCAAGTTGACCGAGCTCTTCACCGGTTTCTCTGGCGACCACGTGTACGCTCAAGGCATCCGGGAGGTAGGCCCGGATGAACTGCCCACCGACGCCATCGCCGTGGGGGCCAAGAATGGCAAAGGGATCATGATGCTCGGCACGTACCAACGCGTCGATATCCCGCGCCCTGGGTAGCAGTGCTTCTTTGTGATGTTGACCCTGTTCCTTGTTCGAGAAACTCATGACTACTCTCCACCAAGATCGGAAAAGGGTTTAAGCCCACTCAATAATCCATATAAACCGTGCAACGGCACGGGCAACCAACCGGGGCGATTTTCCGCCTCGTAAGCGACTTCATACGCCGCCTTCTCCAGGCCGAACAACGCCAATGCGGCGTCCTCGCCTTCTGGATCTTGCCATGCATGATCAAGCGTAGCTGCCGCCAGCCGATAAGCGTCGACAAATGCCTGCCTGGCTTCGGTCAAATAGCGAGTCGCTACGCGCTCGCGCGCGGCCTGGGCCTGCGCCGTGTTGTCGACGTTGTGCACGTTGATGGTCATGGCCGCTGCGTAATCGAAAGAACGCAGTACCCCGCTGACATCCTTGTACGGGCTGTGCTTGCCCCTTCGTTCATGCAGCGGTCGTGCCGGCTCGCCTTCGAAGTCGATCAGGTAGGCGTCCCCCTTGATCACCAGCACTTGCCCCAGGTGCAAGTCGCCATGCACGCGGATACGCAGGCCACCGGCGGTCTTTTTGGCCAGCGCCTGCACATGGGCGAGGATGGCCTTTTTGTTGTCCAGTAAACGGCTGACCAAGGTTTTGTCTGCCGGGTTCAGTTCGTTTTGATGCTGCTTGAGCAATTTCAGTGCGTGCTCGATTTGCGCAGCGACGTCCTTGGCCGACGCCAGCGCCTCTTTTGCCGTGGTGATTTGCGGTTCGAAGTCCGGGTTGTTTCCCGGTGCCGCCAGTACCTGATGCATTTCGCCCAGGCGCTGGCCGAGCATGCCGGCGAAATCCTTCAGCTCGCCGAGGGCGTTGTAATGCTGTTCCTGTTCCGACACAGCGTCCGCCAACTCATCGCGCAGTGCCCGTTCGAGGTTGTTCTGGGTCCATTCCCAGGCATCGCCCTGATTGCTCAAGTAGCCTTGGGCGATCATCAGCAGGTTGTCTTCGCCTGCGGCGTCCCGGCGAACCACCGCGCCCAACAGCGGCGAAATGTTGCTGAAGCCGGCGGCGGTCAGATAAGCGCTCATTTCCAGTTCCGGGTGCACGCCCGACGCCACCTTGCGGATCAGTTTCAATACCAGACTGTTGCCGACCACCACCGAACTGTTGGATTGCTCCGCCGACAGATACCGCACTTCGGATTCCGCCGTCAGGCCCAGCTTGGCCAGTTCGGCGGTCGGTTCAAAGCGGATCTCGCCACCGTCCGAAGGCAACACCATGTTGTTATGCATGCCCTGCAATACGGCGCGGACAAAGCTTTCCAGACTGAACGCATCGGTGATCAAGCCGACTTGAGGCCCTCGGCGCACCCGCGACAGCGCCAGTTGTTGAGGCAACGCCGCGCCTACCTGGTCTTCGGCGATGAAGCCGAACGGCAATTGATAGCGGCTGGACTGGCCGCCGCTGGTGACTTCGATCTCACTCAACAACACCGGATGCTGAGCGTCACCAAACCGCACACCGTAAGCCAGCTCGACCTTGTCGATCGCCGCATCCTTGCCGGCAAACCAGCGACGATTCTGCAACCAGCTCGGCAGGATGCTCTGTTCCAGCGTGCCCCGTGATGGCGCTTCGAGCAGTTCTTCCATGCGTTTTTTCAGCACCAGCGTGGTGAAGTCCGGCAGGCTTTGCGCCGGCTCGACGTGCCAGCTGGGCATCTGGTTTTCGGCGGCAAGTCCGAACCAATAGAAACCGTAGGGCGCCAGGGTCAGGAGAAAATTCAACTGGCCGATCGGCGGAAAGGCATTACCGCCAAGCATTTCCACCGGAACCATGCCGACGTAGGCCGACAGATCAAGCTCCACCGCCTGAGCGCTGCGCGAAACGTTGGCCACGCACAGAATGATTTCGTGCTTGCCGTCGGGCCCGGTGTATTCACGGGTGTAGGCCAATACGCGACGGTTGGTCGGCGAGAGCATTTTCAGCGTGCCACGACCAAACGCCTTGGATTGCTTGCGCACGGTCAGCATGCGTCGGGTCCAGTTCAACAACGAATGCGGGTCGCCGGCCTGGGTTTCGACATTGACCGACAAGTAGCCATATTGCGGGTCCATGATGGGCGGCAAGACCAGGCTGGCCGGATCGGCGCGAGAGAAACCACCGTTGCGGTCAATGGACCATTGCATCGGCGTGCGCACGCCGTCGCGGTCGCCGAGGTAGATGTTGTCGCCCATGCCGATCTCGTCGCCGTAATACAGGGTCGGCGTGCCGGGCATCGACAGCAGCAAACTGTTGAGCAGCTCCACCCGGCGGCGGTCACGTTCCATCAGCGGCGCCAGCCGGCGGCGAATCCCCAGGTTGATCCGCGCCCGACGGTCGGCCGCGTAGTAATTCCAGAGGTAATCGCGCTCTTTGTCGGTGACCATTTCCAGGGTCAGCTCATCGTGGTTGCGCAGGAAAATCGCCCATTGGCAGTTGGCCGGGATTTCCGGGGTCTGGCGCAGGATATCGGTGATCGGAAAGCGGTCTTCCTGGGCCAGCGCCATGTACATGCGCGGCATCAGCGGAAAGTGAAACGCCATGTGGCATTCATCGCCGTTCAGGCCTTTCTTGTCGGTGTCGCCGAAATACAGCTGGGTGTCTTCCGGCCATTGATTGGCCTCGGCCAGCAACATGCGGTCGGGGTAATTGGCATCGATTTCGGCGCGGATCTGTTTCAGCACATCGTGGGTTTCAGGAAGGTTTTCGTTGTTGGTGCCGTCACGCTCGATCAGGTACGGGATCGCGTCGAGGCGCAAACCGTCGATACCCATGTCCAGCCAGTAACGCATCACCGACAGCACGGCTTTCATGACCTGCGGGTTGTCGAAGTTCAAGTCGGGCTGGTGCGAATAGAAGCGGTGCCAGAAGTACTGGCCGGCCACCGGGTCCCAAGTCCAATTGGACTTTTCGGTGTCGAGAAAAATGATGCGCGTGCCGTCGTACTTTTGATCGTCATCCGACCACACGTAGAAATCCCGCGCCGCTGAGCCTTTCTTGGCCTTGCGGGCGCGCTGGAACCAGGCGTGCTGGTCGGAGGTGTGGTTGATGACCAGTTCGGTTATCACCCGCAGACCGCGCTTGTGTGCCTCGGCAATAAAGCGCTTGGCATCGGCCATGGTGCCGTAATCACTGTGGACACCGCGGTATTCGGCAATGTCATAGCCGTCGTCGCGGCGTGGTGAGGGATAGAACGGCAGCAGCCAGATGGTGTTGACGCCGAGTTCGGCGATGTAGTCGAGTTTGGCGATCAAGCCAGGAAAGTCGCCGATCCCGTCGTTATTGGAGTCGAAATAAGATTTAACGTGTACTTGATAGATCACCGCGTCCTTGTACCAGAGCGGGTCCTTGATGAAGGTGGCTGCCTTGGGTTTCTTCGCCATTTGAAACTCCTGTTGAATACGAGAGAACTCCCTGAAGCAGATCGTTCCCACGCTCTGCGTGGGAATGCCTCAAGGGACGCTCTGCGTCCAGTGACGCGGAGCGTCACGGGCTGCATTCCCACGCGGAGCATGGGAACGATCATTTGCTAGACGGTAATCCGCCAGATCCCGAACGGCTGGTAGGCCGGGTCGATCCGCATGAATTGATATTTGCCATGCCAGGTCCAGCGATGGCCGTTCATCAGGTCCTCGCCCTGGGTACTGGCGTCGTCGGGCAGGCCCATTTCCCACAGCGGCAATTCAAAATTCGCCTCCTGGACGTTATGCGGATCAACGCTGACCGCTACCAGAATGAAATTGCTGCCATCGGCACTGCGCTTGCCGAAATACAAGATGTTGTCGTTCCAGGCGTTGTAGACCTTCAGGCCCAAATGCGTCTGCAATGCCGGGTTCTGCCGGCGGATGCGGTTGAGCTGGGCGATTTCGGCAATGATGTTGCCTGGGGCGGTGAAATCCCGTGGGCGGATTTCGTATTTTTCGGAGTCGAGGTACTCCTCTTTGCCCGGCACCGGTGCCGATTCGCACAGTTCAAAACCGGAATACATGCCCCACAAGCCAGAACCCATGGTCGCCAGCACAGCACGGATGAGAAAACCGGGGCGCCCGGATTCATGCAGGAATGCCGGATTGATGTCCGGTGTGTTAACGAAGAAATTCGGCCGGTAGCATTCGCGCCAGGGCGATTCATTGAGTTCAGTGAAATATGTCGCCAGTTCGGTCTTGGTATTGCGCCAGGTGAAATAGGTATAGCTCTGGGAGTAACCGACCTTGCCCAGTCGGGCCATCATCGCCGGCGTGGTAAACGCTTCGGCAAGGAAGATCACCTCCGGATACAGCGCCCGCACATCGGCGATCAGCCATTGCCAGAACGGCAGCGGTTTGGTGTGCGGATTGTCCACGCGAAAAATCTTTACCCCCTCCTCGACCCAGCCCAGGACGATGTCGCGCAATTCGATCCAGAGGCTGGGAATCGCATCAGCGGCATAGAAATCGACGTTGACGATGTCCTGGTATTTTTTCGGCGGGTTCTCGGCGTATTTGATCGTGCCGTCGGGCCGCCAGTTGAACCATCCCGGATGCTGCTTGAGCCATGGGTGGTCCTGGGAACACTGAATGGCAAAGTCGAGGGCGATTTCCAGGCCGTGCTCTGCGGCAGCGGCGACCAGTCGCCGGAAATCCTCGCGGGTACCCAATTGCGAATGGATTGCCTCGTGCCCGCCTTCTTCACTGCCAATGGCATAGGGGCTGCCGGGATCGTCAGGTCCGGCGGTCAGGGAATTGTTCGGCCCTTTGCGAAAGCTGCGACCGATCGGATGGATCGGCGGGAAGTACAACACGTCAAAGCCCATGTCCTGAATCATTGGCAGACGTGAGTGCACGTCATTAAAAGTGCCGTGGCGATGCGGATCGTCGGTGATCGAGCGCGGGAACAACTCATACCAACTGGCGAACTGTGCGAGCTCGCGCTCAACGTCTATCGGAAATTCAGCGCTCAGACTCAGGTAGGCACGATGATCGGCCTGAGCCATCAAGTCGGCGCTACGCTGGTGCAGGAACAATGCGACCTGCTCGGTTTCGAGCAGGCCCGACAATTCATGGTGCAACGCGGCGAGTTGTTCGCTCAGTTGCCCTTCACTGCGCTCGGCCGCTTGCTGGACGTGCAGGCGCCCTTCCTGTAACTCCAGGCTGACCGGCACTGCGGCGGCGTGTTTTTTCTCCAGCTCGTAGCGAAAACTGGCGAACTGATCGATCCAGGCTTCGATGCAAAACACATAACGGCCCTGACTCGGCACCCGAAAGCTGCCTTGCCAGCCGTTATTGCCCAGATCGGCCATGACTTCGCTTTGCCAGGTGTCATCACTTTCGGCCCGCCAGCGCACACGCACCGCCAGTTTGTCGTGACCGTCGGCGAACACTTTGCTGATGACCACCACGTCCTGGCCCACAACGGCCTTGACCGCAAACTGGCCACCTTCGAGCGTCGGCATGGTGTTTTCAATGACAATGCGCGGCAGTAGCAGCGCTTGCGACAATGGCATGTGCGGGTTGTAGCTCAGTTCTGTCGGTTTTTCAGCCGTCATCGAGCATCTCTCCTTTACGCCCCATGGACGCTCAAGTGTCTGGTTGTCATCCCGTCGGGCCATCCGCCCGGCAATCAACTCACTTAGGTTCCGAGCAACCATCGCCGGGAAAAGTTCATCGGCATTTGGCCGGAATCAAATCCCTCAGTCGGTGGTCAACAACTTAAGCACGACTCACGCCATGTGCCACTGGAGGCAGGAACGATGAACAATCCATTCCCGGCTGAAACACCCGATCCGAACATCGACAACCCGGTAATACCGCCGAGCGACCCGCAACCGGTGCCCGAGCAAGACCCACCCGGAACGAACCCTCCTCCAAGGGAAGAACCACCGACGACCATGCCACCTGTCATCGTTACACCGGAATAACGACCAATCGCCGTTTACCTGCAGGAGCGAGCCTGCTCGCGATGATTGTCAACAATGACGCGGGAAGCCTGATGCTCCGCGCAATACTCAGGACCAACGCGCCCAGGCTCGCTCCTTCCGTTAATTCTGTTGATCATTGTGGTCGTTGTTCTTCTCGAAGATTTTCACCACTCGGGGCATCGCGCTCAGAATCCCCAACGCCAGCAAAGTGCTGAGTACCGCCGTTGCTTCCCTCCCCAACCCGGCCGACACGCCAATGGCAGCGGTCATCCACAAACCGGCGGCGGTGGTCAGGCCTTTGACGTGACCTTCATCACCTTCCTCATTTTTCAGGATGGTGCCGGCGCAGAGAAAGCCGATCCCGGCGATCACACCCTGCATGACGCGGCTCATGGCATCGGCTTGCGAGCCGGACATCTGCGGTACCAGCACAAACAGCGCCGCACCGATGGCCACCAGCATGTGGGTACGAACGCCCGCTGCCTTGCCCTTGTGCTCACGTTCAAAACCGAGAATCCCGCCGAGCACCGCCGCCGTCACCAGGCGCACGGTAACGCGTGTCAGCTGTGACGCGTCGCCAATGTCGGCGAACTCCGCTTGCAGGGTCACCCAGACTTCATGCCACCAGGCATTCATGTTGTTTTTCCTTTTGAACGATCCATGGAGCATGGACCATGGCGACCATTAATCGGTTGCACAGAACGATATCCAGTGCAGACGCCCTAAAGTTTCAGTACTCGCAAAAAAACAGGGACATCGCCATGACCGTACGTATCGAAAACGAAACCTGCTTCTTTACCACTGAAAACGGCGAGGAAATTCGCCTGTGCCCCGATGTGACGATCGTCACGGACGGCGAAAAAGCCATGTCGGCGGTGGACATCGACGGTCAGCGCATTTACATCACTGAAGCTGAGGCCGACGCATTGACCGTAGCAGGTGCTGTCGATGGTCGCCGTCACTTGAAAGCCACGGACAGTGATTCGGTGATCTGACCGATCCTGTCGACCACAGCCGCAGGCGTCTGACATGGGCGTTTGCGCCGCGCCTGGACGAGTGCTTCAACTTGTCGCAGGTCATTGCTCGTCCTTCATCTGATCTGCTTTTTATTGCAATACCTGAGTCTGTTATGCAAACAGATCGACGCTCATAGTGCGCCTGCCTGATGGAGGCTGATGAGCGAAAGACCATGAGCGAGAGAATCCCCGTCCGAACCGTTGAAACATTCGAACCTTCACGTGCAAAGATGAAGGTCAAATCCAGCGACAACCTGATTCACACACGCAGCTTCACCGGCCTTTTCCGCAACTTGCGCATAAGCGGTGCAGGACTGCTGTTCCTGTTGTTTTTCGGTACCGTATGGCTGAACTGGGGTGGACGTCAGGCGGTGCTCTGGGATCTTGGCGAAAGCAAATTCCACATCTTCGGCGCCACGTTCTGGCCGCAGGACTTCATTCTGCTGTCGGCACTGCTGATCATCGCTGCGTTCGGTCTGTTCGCCATCACCGTATTCGCCGGCCGTGTTTGGTGCGGCTACACCTGTCCACAGAGTTCCTGGACGTGGATCTTCATGTGGTGCGAAAAAGTCACCGAAGGCGAGCGCAATCAGCGCATCAAACTGCAAGCCGCGCCCTGGGGCTTGAACAAACTCATGCGTCGCTCAGCCAAGCACACCTTGTGGCTGGCCATCAGCCTGCTGACCGGCCTGACCTTCGTCGGCTACTTCACGCCGATCCGGCCGCTGGCCGAAGAACTGCTGACCCTGCAGATGAGCGGTGTCAGTTTGTTCTGGGTCGTCTTCTTCACCGGCGCCACCTACATCAACGCCGGTTGGTTGCGTGAAGCGGTGTGCATGCACATGTGCCCGTATGCACGGTTCCAAAGCGTGATGTTCGACAAGGACACCCTGACCATTTCCTATGACGTCGCCCGGGGCGAAAATCGTGGCCCGCGCAAGCGTGAAGTCAAACCGGCCGAGGTCGGCCTGGGCGATTGCATCGATTGCCAGTTGTGCGTGCAGGTCTGCCCCACCGGCATCGATATCCGCGACGGCTTGCAAATGGAGTGCATCGGTTGCGCGGCGTGCATCGATGCCTGTGATTCGATCATGGACAAAATGGGCTACGCGCGCGGCTTGATCAGGTACACCTCCGAACGCCAGTTGCAGGGTGGCAAGACCCACTTGCTACGGCCACGGCTGATTGGCTACACCGCCGTGCTGTTGGTCATGATCGCGGCCTTGGTATTCGCCTTGATCGAGCGGCCTATGGTCTCGCTGGATGTCAGCAAGGACCGTGGCCTGTTCCGCGAGAACAGTCAGGGGCAGATCGAAAACATCTACAGCCTGAAAGTGATCAACAAAACCCAGCAGCGCCAGAATTACCAATTGACCCTCGTCAACGCTGACGGCTTCCAGTTGCAGGGCACGACCGACTTGAGCCTGGCACCCGGTGAAATTGTCGACGTGCCGGTCTCGGTGGCCATGACTGCCGAGCGGCCGACCAGCAGTTCGCAGAGCATCAGTTTCAAAATCGTCGACGGTGATGAACCGGGAATCTACAGCGTAGCGAAGAGCCGGTTTGTAGCGCCGATGAACCGTTGATCCTTTAAGATGCAGACCTTTGTGGCGAGGGAGCTTGCTCCCGCTGGGGTGCGAAGCGCCCCCCAAAGAACTGGCGACTGCTGCGCAGCCGAGCGGGAGCATGCTCCCTCGCCACAGTTGATTGATTCGATCGCGGGATACCGATGAAACGCTACGAAAAATTCGCCGATGACATCGCTGAACTGATCCGCACCGGCGTCCTGGGTCCCGGCCAGCGCGTGCCGTCGGTGCGCTATGCGAGCCAGACCTACGGGGTCAGCCCGTCCACGGTGTTCCAGGCTTATTACCTGCTTGAGCGCCGTGGCTTGATTCGCGCCCGCCCGCGCTCCGGCTATTTCGTCAATGCCCACGCTCCGCGGCCGTTTTCCGAACCCGTGATCAGCAGCCAGGTCAACGAATCCACCGAGGTCGACGTCAGCGAACTGGTGTTCTCGGTCCTTGATTCGATCAAAGACCCGAACACCGTGCCATTTGGTTCGGCGTTCCCCAGCCCGACCCTGTTTCCGCTGCAACGCCTGTCGCGCTCGCTGGCCAGCGCCACCCGGGAAATGGACCCGCGCATGGTGGTCACCGACATGTCGCCGGGTAACCCGCAGCTACGCCGGCAGATTGCCCTGCGCTACATGGTTGGCGGACTGATGCTGCCCATGGAGGAACTGCTGATCACCAACGGTGCCCTCGAGGCGCTGAACCTGTGCCTGCAAGCGGTGACCCAGCCCGGCGACCTGGTGGCCATCGAAGCCCCGGCGTTCTACGCCTGCCTGCAAATACTGGAACGGTTGAAACTCAAAGCCGTGGAAATCCCGGTGCATCCCCGTGACGGCATCGATCTCGGGGTTTTGGCGCAAACCCTGGATCGATACCCGATCAAGGCTTGCTGGTGCATGACCAGTTTCCAGAACCCCATGGGCGCGACCATGCCTGAGGCCAAGAAACAACAACTGGTGCAATTGCTGCGCGGTCATCAGGTGCCACTGATAGAAGACGATGTGTATGCCGAGCTGTATTACGGTCAGCAGGCACCGAAACCCGCCAAGGCGTTCGATACCGAAGGCCTGGTGATGCATTGCGGCTCGTTCGCCAAAAGCCTCGCCCCCGGCTACCGCATCGGCTGGGTCGCTGCCGGCCGCTATGCGCAGAAAATCGAACGGCTGAAACTGATGACCTCGCTGTGTGCATCGATGCCAGCCCAGGCCGCCATTGCCGATTACCTGCAACACGGCGGCTACGACCGGCATCTGCGCAAATTGCGCCATGCGCTGGAAGATCAACAGAGCGCCATGCTGGCGGCCATTACACGCTATTTTCCCGCACAGACTCGTGTCAGCCAGCCAGCTGGCGGGTATTTTCTATGGCTGGAACTGCCGGCGCAGATGGATTCGTTGAAGTTGTTTCAAATGGCGTTGGCGCAAGGCATCAGCATTGCGCCGGGGCCGATCTTTTCGCCGGCGCAGCGGTTCAGGAACTGTATTCGATTGAATTATGGGAGCCCGTGGACCGAGGAATCGGAAAAGGCGATGGAGACGTTGGGGCGGATTGTGCGGTCGTTCTGATGGGTTGATGGTGTCTCGACTGACGCCATCGCCAGCAGGCTGGCGCCCACAATAGGGTGCAACACTCAACCCTGTGGGAGCCAGCCTGCTGGCGATGAGGCCAGTGCAATCAACTCAACTCTACGCTTAACGGCCACCGCCCAGATCGACGAACGTCCCCGTCGCATACGATGCCTTGTCCGACAACAACCACACAATCGCCTCGGCCACTTCATCCGGGCGCCCGCCCCTGGCCATGGGGATGGCCGACTCAAGTTTGCTGACCCGGTCCGGATCGCCGCTCAAGGCGTGAAAATCGGTGTAGATGTATCCGGGCCGAACCGCGTTGACACGAATTCCCTCGCCTGCGACTTCCTTGGACAGGCCGATGGTGAAGGTGTCGAGTGCGCCCTTGGATGCCGCGTAGTCGACGTATTCATTAGGTGCGCCCAGACGGGCGGCGACCGAGGACACATTGACGATGCTGCCGCCCTGCCCGCCGTGTTTGGGCGACATGCGCAGGATGGCGTGCTTGGCGCACAGCATAGGGGCCAGAACGTTGGTCTTGAGGATTTTCAGAATGCGGAATTCGGACATTTCGTCGACCCGGGACTTTTGCCCGACGGTGCCGGCGTTGTTCACCAGCGCCGTGACCCGGCCCAGTTCGGTGTCCACTCGATTGAACAAGGCGATGACTTCGTCTTCGATGCTGACGTCTGCGCGAACCGCAATGGCTTGGGCACCGAGTGCACGAACCTGCTCCAGCACGCTCTGCGCAGCTTGTTCATCGGACTGATAGTTGATGCAGATCCGATAGCCTTGTTCGGCGGCCAACAGGGCGGTGGCGGCACCGATGCCACGACTGCCACCAGTGATGACGATGACTTTAACCATGCAGGCTTTCCCCATTTCAAGCGTAAGCGGTCGAGGGGAAGAATAACTGTCCTTCGCGGTTTTTGCATGAACCTGCTGCCAACCGATGTGCCGAGGGAGCTAGCGCTCCGCTCTACTGCGCAGCATTCGCTGAACTGAGCGTTACCGAGGGCCGCTTCGCGACCCAGCGGGAGCAAGCTCCCTCGCCACAGGTCAGGCGAGTTCCAATTGCTCCGCACGATGGATTTCAACCATGAAACGTTGCGCCGGCAACGGATGACCGAGCAGATAGCCTTGCAGCGAATCACAGCCGAGCTGGGTCAGGAAGTCCTGCTGCACACCGGTCTCCACGCCTTCGGCGACGATGCGCAAACCCAGCGCCTGACCGAGGGCGACAATCGCGGAAACGATCGCTGCATCGTCACTGTCACGCTCGAGATCACGCACGAATCCCCGGTCGATTTTCAATTCATTGGCCGGCAGGCGCTTGAGGTACATCAAGCTCGAGTAACCGGTACCAAAGTCATCGATGGACAGGTCGACACCCATGTCCGACAGTTCCTGCAACACCGTCATGCTCGCGTCGGCATCGCTCATGGCCGTGGTTTCGGTGATTTCCAGGGTCAGGCTGTTGGCCGGCAAATGGTGCGTGGCCAGCGCCTTGGCGACGCTTTGCACCAGTCCGGCATGGCAGAACTGCAACGCAGAAAGGTTTACCGCGATACGCCAATCGGTGTAGCCCAGCACATACCACTCACGCATCTGACGGCAGGCTTCGTTGAGTACCCATTCGCCAATGGGAATGATCAGCCCGGTCTTTTCCGCGAGTTCGATGAACTTGTCCGGCAGCAACATGCCCTGGGTCGGATGTTCCCAACGCAACAGCGCTTCGGCACCGACCGGCCGTCCGTTGCTGGCGTCGAACTTGGGTTGGTAATGCAAGCAGAATTGTTGATGCTCCACGGCATTGCGCAGGTCTTGCAACAATTGCAGTTGCTTGCGCGCGTTGCTGTTCATCGAAGCGTCAAAGAAGCTGTAACCGTTTTTACCCGCGCCTTTGGCGTGATACATCGCCGCGTCGGCGTTCATCAGCAATTCATGGGCACTCTGGCCATTACCCGGATACAGGGCGATGCCCACGCTGGCGGAAATCTGCAAATCATGTTCAGCGACGCGAAAAGCCCGGGAAATCAAGCTGACCTGACGTGCCGCCAGCCCCACCGCGTCGTTCGGTTCGGTCAACTGCACCAGCAACACGAACTCATCGCCACCGATTCGCGCCAGCGTGTCCTGGCTGCGCAGGTCTTCGCGCAGGCGCAGGCTGACCTCACGCAACAGCTGGTCGCCCATGTGATGACCGAACGCATCGTTGACCGGTTTGAAGCCGTCCAGATCGATGAACATCAGGGCAAAGCAACCGCCCTCGCCGTTGACCCGCGACATCGCCTGATCGATACGGTCGGCCAGCAAGACCCGGTTCGGCAGACCGGTCAGAGTGTCATGCAAAGCCAATTGTGTGAGTTCACGATTGGCCTCGGTCAGGGATTGGGCCAGGCTTGCGGTGCGGGCTTCCAGGCGGGCATCGAGAATCGAAGTCAGCAAGGCAATGCTCAGCACCGCCAGAGTAGTGATCAGTACGAGATTATCCAGGCCCTCGCCGTTAAGGCCATCGGTGGCCGCGCCACAGAAGCTGCCATCGGCAAACTGTGCAGCCGCCATACCGGTGTAATGCATGCCGACAATGGCAATCCCCATGATCACCGCCGCCCCGCCACGAATCAGCCGCACGTAAGGGGTGTTCCGACGCAAGTGGAAGGCAATCCACAACGCCGCACCGGACGCGGCGACCGCTATGAACAACGACGTACTGAACAGCGTCGGGTCGTAGTCGATTCCCGGCTGCATGCGCATGGCGGCCATGCCGGTGTAGTGCATCGCACTGATTCCCGCCCCCATCACCAGCGCACCGAACCCCAATTGCCACAGCGGCAATTGCGGCTGACTGACCAGCCACAGGGCGAAGCCGCTGGAGAGAATGCCGATCAGCAGCGAGAGCAACGTTATGGCGATGTCGTAGCCCAGGTCGATGGGTAAATCGAAGGCCAGCATGCCGATGAAGTGCATCGACCAGATCCCCACGCCCATGGCAAACGCGCCCCCCGCCGTCCACAGGTGCACGGCCCGGCCCTTGGCCGTGGCGATACGGCCGGTCAGGTCGAGGGCGGTGTACGAGGCAAGAATGGCCACGCAAAGCGAAATGATGACCAGTGTGGGGGAGTAGCTACCGATGAGCATGGAAAGTTCTCGAAATCACCGCCGTATCGCTTCCATTCTCGGGGGCGCAAAAAGGGCGATTGTACTGATTCCAAATGAGAACGCACTCAAAAAATTAGCAAAAGGCCATCAAGGCGATGCAACGCTTGTTTGATCCTAAGTAAGCGCTCTGAATCGGTGGATTCGAACGCTGGA